>NZ_JBQQER010000006.1:0-216229 GCF_052259045.1 Psychrobacter sp. 1Y11 | reverse complement strand
AAATGAACGCAAATGAACGCAAATGAACGCAAATGAACGCAAATGAACGCAAATGAACGCAAATGAACGCAAATGAACGCAAATGAATGCAAATGAATGCAAATGAATGCAAATTTAATTTTCTAAAACCAAAAAAAGCAGCACCCCAAAAGAGCACTGCCATTCTCTATTAAAATTAATTTCTAAACGAAAAACCTTAACGCTTCACATTCACCACATAACGCCCCGTCGTCTTATTGGATAAAAAACGATCTAAGTACTCAGGGGTTTGCTCAAGGGTAATCTCTTCGCCATAACTCTCAAGATTAGGCAATTTCATATCCGTAGCGATACGTTGCCAGATCGCCTTTTTATCCTCTAATGGAATATAGAGCGAATTGATACCCAGTAGAGGTAAGGTAATCCCCCAATTAAATGCATTCTATTGGACAAATCGCAAACTTAATGAACGTTGCGAGGAACGTTAGGTTTGCCTAGAGCACATTCCAGCGCCTCCCGATCCCAATTACCGAGATTGGCAGCAGCCTCATAAGTGGATTGCAAAAACGCCATAAGCGTGGCATCTGGATCGTCGCTCGTTCGCACAGCATCATAAGGGAGCAAAAACTCTCCAAGGTCTTTATCAAACCTTGCCTCTACTGGTTCTACTTTTTGCTCAGCAAAACCGTCTAGCCCCGGATAGGTGTAAGAATAGAACATCGGCTCATCCACACCGCTACCACCTGGCCAAAATCCTGTAGACGATACCTCATGGCTATAAGCCTCTTGCGCCACTTTATCTGGTAAGTTCGGAATACCTGCCGGGTGCAGAGGTGCAAGACGACCCGAAAACCGTGTGACCGCCAGATCGAACGATCCCCAGAACAGATGCGAGGGTGACACCTTTCCGATAAATCCAGAGCGAAAATGAGTAAACACTCGGTCAATCTGGAGTAAAGCCGTGTGAAAGTTGGCAACAGCATTAGAGTTATAAGGTCGAGTCTCAGTATCTTTCACAAAAGGCGTTGCATCTTCTAACTCGTTCGGCTGTTCATGAATATCAAAAGTCCCGCCTACCCCTTCAACAATCACTTTAGTTTGAGCATAAAAGTCGGCAACGCTCATGTCTTTGAGAGCAAATTCCTCTGAGCGTCCATCGTCAGATATCGCACGTAATGTATGATCACAAAAATCAAGTGTCAAAGTGACATAGCGATCACTATCTGGAACAGATCCTGTCGATAAACCTTGTGGCGTGACATACAAGGTCGTATGCCATGAATGATTAATCCACGGGGTATGCGATAATCGGTATTTGCCAACGATCTGGCAGCATAGATGTAATAGCGTACAGGTCTCTTTCCACTCTTGATAAGGAATATCAGGCCAACTATCAACTGTCGGTTTCATACAGTGCTCCATTGTTTACTATAGAACGTAACATTAAGCTTAATTTATACCGTAAAATGATCGTTAATTTGCTTTATTCCAAATGAGGATTAAATTTAGCTAATTAATTATTACCTAACTGCTAAACCAAAACTTAACCTTGCACATTCACCACATAACGCCCTGTAGCCTTTTTTGCCATAAAACGAGCTAGGTACTCAGGCGTTTGCTCAAGGGTAATCTCTTCGCAGTACTGCTCAAGATTAGGCAGTTTCATATCCGTAGAGACCCGCTGCCAAATGACTTTTTTATCTTCTAGCGGAATATAGACTGAATCGATACCTAGTAGCGATACCGCGCGGGTGATAAATGGTATCACGGTCATAGAAAGCTCAGGGGACGCCGCCAAACCACAAGAGGTGACCGCGCCGCCCGCTTTGGTTTGTTTGAGCAAGTTAGCCAAATAGTCGCCGCCGATCGTATCGATTGCGTTAGCCCACAGCTCGCGACCGACGGGTCTCTCGCCGACTTCATTGATGGTATCAGGGTTACGTACTTCATTTGCGCCAAGCTCCTTTAGATGATCGGCTTGCTCGCTTTTGCTTGAGAAGGCGATAACCTCAAAACCCAAATGACTTAAAATTGCGATGCTTATACTACCCACACCGCCCGATGCACCTGTCACGGCAACTGGGCCATCTTCAGGTTTTGCGCCCATTTTTTGTAGCTTTTGCACGCTTAACGCTGCCGTTAGACCACCGGTGCCGTAGATCATCGCCTCTTTTAGACTCAAAGCTTCTGGACGAGCTACCGCCCAATCGGCAGGGATAGAGATCATCTGACCCAGACCGCCGTCGGTATCCATGCCCAAATCATAGCCAAAGATTACCACTTCTTGGCCTTTTTCAAAGGTACCAGATTTGTCGCTGACTACGACGCCTGCAGCATCAATACCTGGAGTATGTGGGTAATTTTTGGTAATTCTTTTATTACCTGATGCCGACATTGCGTCTTTGTAGTTCAGCGATGAGTAGTGTACTTCGATTAATAAATCATTATCAGGTAAATCGCTAACGCTGCGCTCCTGAATACTTTTCTTAAACTCGCCGTCGCTAGTTTCTTCGACCACTAGCGCTTTAAAGGTTTGATTAGACATTGTCTTATTCCTTATTAAATATTATTAAGTGAATTTTGCATCAATGTCTTAAGGCTTTAGTAATATCTTACCTTTTTTCTCTGACTGCACTTTTTCAGACACTGCCGTTTGGATGTCATCTAAGCTGTAAATACCGCCCGTTGGCAGTTTAAAATTACCGCTAGCGGCATTGTCAATCAGCTCTTTGATCAAGCGCCGTTTATTGTCATTACTGATCTCTTGCATAAGATCGCTGGCCCAAAAGCCTTTGACCTTGGTTAAATTAAAAATTAAATTGCTAGGATTGAGCATCAACGGTTCACCAGATACCGAACCTAAAGACGCCATCGCGCCATGCTTACCGAGTAGTGATATTAGCTCACCGCCAGATTTGCCACCGACGGCGTCGACCGCGCCGCTAATCTTTGCGTCACCAACGATACTTTTAACGTGCTGCTTCCAGTCCTCATTATCAGTGACGATATTGTTTTCAGTGATACCTAAATCGATAAGCTCTTGCTCTGACTCTTTGCTACGGACTAAATTAATAGTATGGATATTACGCTGGGGCGCGAGCATAGCCATTGATTCACCAACCGCGCCATTAGCCGCGTTTTGGATAAGCCATTGACCTGGCTCTATGTTTAAAAACTCAATAAGCAATAAAGCACTCATCGGCATGGCGATTAATTGCGCCGCCATTTCATCATCGATAGCCTCTGGTATCGGGATTAGACTTTTTGCAGGCGCAATAAAATACTCCGCCCACGTGCCTTGTACGCCTGAGACCACGACGCGTTGACCTTTTTCAAAACCTTCCACCTTACTACCTAAGGCGTCAATCGTACCTACCGCTTCAGAGCCGCCCGTAGCAGGCAATTCAGGCTTATTGCCGTATTCGCCTTTGATAGTCACGATGTCATGATTATGAATTGAGGAGAGGATAGTTTTGATACGGACTTCGTTGTCCTTAGGCTCAGGAGTAGGGCTATCGTTGATACTTAGAACTTCTGAGGGCTTGCCAAATTCGTTATAAGTTGCAGTACGCATAGGATTATCCTTTTTTATTATTTAAAACAATTTATAAATTTAAGTGTTTTATTAAAATTTATTAACGACTAGACATTCACCTTAACAATTCAAGCTTTGCTCTCGCAAGCTGACTTTAGTTACCTTAGGTTGTGCGTTCCTTAGAATTGTAAAATAAGTGGGGCTTAGCCTAATGCTTTATTAACGAGTACTACTTTTGCGCTATTGGTTCAGGATTGTGCATAAAAAAAGCAGCGCTTCATATAATAGAAGCGCTGCTTTAGCTAATAGGGCAAATAATAAGTTTTGAAACTAATAAGCTATTATTATGGCTTCAATAGTACCTTACCATTTTTGCCCGACTGCAATTTGCCATCGACCGCTTTAGTAATATCCGCTAAATCAAAAATAGCTTCGACAGGAAGCTGTAATTTACCATCTACGGCGCGCTCGACTAATTCATCAACTAGGCGTTGTTTATTCTCCACGCTCATCTCTTGACTGAGCTTACTACCCCAAAATCCTTTTAGAATGGCTTGTTTAAAGATCACATGCGTCGGATTGAGCACCATCGGTTTGCCTGACATCGCACCAAATACTGCAAAGGTGCCACCATGACCGAGTAGCGATAATAGATCGCCGCTATTTTCACCACCGACTGAATCTACCGCCGCACTGATTTTGTCTTCACCTAGTATCGATTTGACTTGCTCTTTCCAGTCCTCATCATCAGTGTTGACGTTGTTTTCTGCGCCGATCTCTTCTAGCTCCTTTATGGCATCCGTACTACGCACCACATTGACGGTTTTGACGCCGCGCGCTGCCGCTAGCATGGCAAGTGATTTACCGACCGCGCCATTAGCAGCGTTGTGGATAATCCATTGACCACTCTCGACTTCTAAGAACTCTAATAGCATCAAGGCACTAAGCGGCATGGCGATCAATTGCGCTGCCATCTCATCGTCCAAGCTCTCAGGTATCGCAAATACCATATCTTCCGAGGCGACGAAGTACTCCGCCCAAGTGGCTTGCACGCTAGCAGCGGCTACTCGTTGCCCGACTTTTAAATCCTTCACGTCACTACCAACGGCATCGACGACGCCTACCGCTTCAGAACCGGCAATAGCGGGCATCTCAGGCTTAAAGCCGTATTTGCCGCGAATGGTCAATAGGTCATGGTTGTGGATAGAAGCGAGTACGGTTTTGACACGTACCTCATTGGCTTTAGGCTTTGGGACAGGGCTGTCGCCTAAGCTGAGGACTTCGGTAGGTTTGCCAAAATGATCATAAGTTGCGCTACGCATAATAAATCCTTTTTAGTAAGTATTTTCAGTGCTTTTAAAACAGGGAGAGTTAACAAGGTTTACAGTAACCAATTAAGCTTAATTAACTCAGTGCAAGTTTAGTTAACTGAGCGATTTTGATCAGTCTAGGTTTTTGGGCTTAACCTTTCATATTAGAAGTTTTAAGCTTCAACCACTACTTTACCGACCGTGTGATTGGTCTCCACTTGACGATGTGCGTCGTGTAACGCTGTAAAGGCAAAAGTCTTAAACACATGCGGTTTTAGCGTGCCCTTCTCGATCATGGTCTTTAAGGTTTGCATATCATCGCCGTTTGAGGTCACATTGAAATAAGAGACGTCAATATCGTGCTGCTTGGCATACGCTTTGGTCTTATCAGAGAACTCCGGGGTAGGCAGAGAAATGATAGATTTGCCATCTTTAGTGACTCGCAATGACTTTTCTAACACCTCACCACCGATTGCATCCAAAACAAAATCTAAATCTGAGACGATTTTTTCAAAGTCTTGGGTTTTATAATCGATATGCTCATCCGCGCCTAGTGATAACACAAAGTCCCGGTTATCAGCGGAGGAAGTGGAGATGACATAAGCGCCGATATCTTTGGCAATCTGTACCGCGAAATGACCGACGCCGCCAGAGCCGGCATGAATCAGTACTTTATCACCCGCCTTTATTCTTGGGCTTAGCACTTGTAGCGCGGTCAAAGCAGCAAGCGTGGTAGCCGCCGCTTCTGTAAAAGAAGTGTCACTCGGTATCTTAGCTAACTGCTTGGCGGGGGCAGAGGCATACTCGGCATACGCATTACCATGACCGGGAAAGTTCACTAGGCCAAACACCCTATCGCCCGCTTCAAAATCGGTAACATCGTCACCTATAGCAGTGACTACGCCTGCGATATCCCAACCAAGAATTAGTGGTCTATCGGTGCCGTAGACTTGATCAAGCAGTTTGGGCATCTCGCGTATTTTGACATCGACAGGGTTGATGCTAATGGCTTTAATGTCGATCAGTACTTCATTTGCTTTGGGCGTTGGTTTATCGATCTCGCTTACGATAAGGTTTTCGATACCGCCCGCTTCGTGCAATAAATAGGCTTGCATAGTGCTCTCCTTAATTATTTTATAAAATAATTAGGAATAACCTTAACAAGAGATTTTGATTACTAACAAGGCAACTTTCGTTACCTCGTGTTGTCACAAACCCGTACCAGCATCAGCGCTCAATAAAACTCAATACGGCTAAGGATATGCTCTTGCACTAAATAAGCGCAGACATAAGCACTCGGCCAAGCGAACACAAATGCTAGACTCCACGAACTCAATAAATCAGCGAAAAAATGATCGCTATAGCCGGCTTTGACTAGTATCAGTGCCGCTGAGATAATGAGTGACATCATCAAGGCCATTAAGCAAGTGAAGATCAGTCGATAATACTTGCGACGAGTACGGATTCTGATAGTAGGGAAGTTTGCCATAATTTGCTACTTAGATACTCTTTTGAGAGACAGTTATTAAAAAATAGAAGAAGATAGAGTTATGCTGGCTATCATATAACCTATATATATCAAGGTAAATTGGTTATTATTAATCATTATGTTTTGACAATCGCAACCATGAAAACCCTTAACAAGCATAAAAGGCAAAAAATAATAACAGGGTTATATAATGAACATGAATAAGAAACCTCCTCAGCAAAGAATGCTATTGCAAAAAACACTTCATCAAAAAACTTTAGGCATCATCGGCGGTATGAGCTGGGAGAGCACCGAAAGCTATTATCGGCTGATTAATGAAGGTGTCAAAGCTGAGCTTGGCAATCTACATTCAGCGGATTTGCTCATTAATAGCTTAGACTTTGCCCCGATTGGTGAGCTGCAAGCAAAAGGCGAGTGGGCACAAATGGGCGCGATATTAGCTAATAGCGGCAAACGTCTGCAAGCGGCTGGCGCGCAAGGGCTACTAATCGCCACCAATACCATGCATAAAGTCGCCGATGAAGTGCAAGCGGCAACGGGCTTACCGATTATCCATATTGCCGATGCAACCGCTACAGCGATTAATGCGCAAAGACTGACTAAGATAGGCTTGCTCGGTACGCAGTTTACAATGACGCAGGATTTTTATAAGCAGCGCCTGACAGATAGCGGCTTGCAAGTGATGATACCCGAAGAGGACGCAAGAGCAGAAGTGCACCGCATCATCTATGAGGAGCTGTGCCAAGGGCAGTTATTGGATAGCTCAAGAGAGTATTATAAAAGGGTCATTGAGCAGTTAGTCGATATAGGCTGTGAGGGGGTGATTTTGGGCTGTACTGAGATTGGCTTGCTGATTACACAAGCCGACAGCCCCATTCCTGTCTTTGATACCACCGCTATTCATGCGGCAGCGGCGGTCCATTTTTTATTGGACCATGTTTTACATGAATAACGCTCTTACTTGAATAAGGCTAAGATGAACTATTAGCCCTTATCCTAATTTGTTTAATGGCTACCATGAACTTTTTCATGCACTCTGATAATACGGCGCAGCGGTAAGCGCTTCCATGACGTCGTTGGCAAGGCATCACGACACGTCGCACAGGTGCCGACATGCGCGCGATAGCCCTCAGCTGTTTGCGCGGCTTCCTCTCCGGACAAGTTTTTACCTTTGCGCCAGCCGCCGGATAGATATAACCCTCCTCCCATGACAGCGGTAGCGACCATGCCTGCTGGAAACGATAGCCAAAGCGCATCAGAGCCAAGTATCGGATACATCCCAAAGGCAAAGCCAAGGCGCACCGGATACATCGAAATCGCCATGACGACTAGCGGCCAAATCACATAGCCGTTGGCGCGCATAGTACCAAAGAAAACTTGCGCTATACCGAAGAACATAAAGCCCCAAGTCGCCATGATTTGAATATGGCGCCCGATCGGTACTGCGGGGCTGTCACTGCCTAAGAAAAAGCTCAAAATCGTTTTATCAAATACAGTCAGCACCCCGATCATCGTGCCGGTCAATACCACGTTGAAGATAAGCCCCCAACGGGTAATTCCTGCCACCCGGCTCCATTGATTGGCGCCGATATTCTGCGCCACCATCGCGCTAGCCGCAGCACTTAGTGCCATCGCTGGCATCTGCACGTAAGTCCAAAGCTGCTGGGTAGCGCTATAAGCCGCGGTGGTCTGTACACCCTCGCGGTTAATCAAAGATAGCATAGTCAGCGCGGCGGTCGAGATGACGATCATCTGCAGTCCCATCGGTAAGCCCTTGGAAAACATAGACTTCAAAATGCTTAGTTTAGCCTTCAAAAATCTCAGCTCTGGCATACTAAGGGTTAGCACTGAGCCGCGCCAGTACATAGTCGTCACCATACCGATGAGCGCTAAAGTGTTGGCAACGGCAGTGGCGAAAGCTGAGCCAAAGATACCCCATTCAGGGAATGGCCCGAGACCCAAAATAAGCGTTGGGGTCAAAATAAGATCAATCACCACCGACATGGCGATAAACCAAAGCGGCGTGGTGGAATCGCCGGTTCCGCGCAGCGCCATCATCATCAACGTAAAGGTTAGGGTGACCGGCATCGCTACAAAAATCATGCGCAGATAAGTCAAAGCAAGCTCAAAAGCAGTGGGCGGCGTCCCGAGCAGATCAAGCAAAGTCGGCGCAAATATCCAGCCTATCGCTGACAGTAAGATGCTGATCGGCACAATACTGCCTAGCGCCGTTCCCATAGTTTGCTTGACCTTTATGCTGTCGCGTTCGCCCATCGCCTGACCGATAAAAATAGTCGCCGCCATACCGAAACCGAACACGAAGGAGATCATGATAAACATCAAGATATTGCCGTTCGCTGTCGCTGCGAGCGCTTCTTCGCCCAAAAACCTGCCGACCCAAACGGCATTGATCGAGCCATTGAGCGACTGTAGCGCTGAGGAGCCAAGCGTTGGCAAGGCAAACAGCAGCATAGTTTTGGCGATAGAGCCTTTGGTGAGGTCACGCGATTTACTGGTGAGAGTATTAGTGTCGCTCAAGGTGCATCCTTTTGTGCCACTTCGGTTGGCTTCGGTTTACGATAAAAACGCTTAGTATAAATGACATCGCTCATGATATCTCGAATAGAAAGGTAATCGCTCGGCATTTATCTTTTTTATCAAACGTATAAGGAGACCTCTGACTACAAAGTTATGAATTAAAAAACATCAGCACAAGTTTACCGTTAAACTCATAGTCAAAATTTACTTTTACCTTACCTCTTCACAAGGATGACTCAATGCTCTTAAAACGCTTAGGCCTCGCCGCGCTATTCAGTTTCTCAGTGGTGGGCTGTACCACCGCGCCCAACACTCTCGCGGTCAATACCACCCAAAAAATCATTCAATATGAGCGTAATAAGTCTGATTTAGCGGTCAAATCGCTAACGCTAGCTTCTGGCGATAAGATAGTTTATGCCGAAAACGCCAATCTGACAGGCGAGCCGTTATTACTCATTCATGGCTTTGGGGGTAATAAAGATAACTTTACTCGTATCGCCGATGAGCTAGAAGCCTATCATGTGGTTATTCCAGATCTGCTGGGGTTTGGCGAGTCGAGCAAGCCGATGGACGCAGACTATCGCTCGGAGGCGCAAGCCACACGTTTGCATGAGCTGTTGCAAGCTAAGGGACTGGCAAACAATATCCATGTCGGTGGTAATTCGATGGGCGGCGCGATCAGTGTGGCTTATGCCGCAAAGTACCCCAAAGACGTTAAGAGTCTCTGGCTCGTCGATACAGCAGGATTTTGGTCAGCAGGTATTCCGAAGTCGTTAGAAGGCGCAACTTTGGAGAACAATCCACTACTGATTAAGAGCAAGGAAGACTTCTATAAGATGTATGATTTCGTCATGTATAAGCCGCCTTATCTGCCCAAGTCGGTCAAAGCGGTATTTGCGCAAGAGCGCATCAACAATAAAGCGTTAGATGCCAAAATCCTAGCGCAAATCGTCACCGATAATGTGGAGGAGCGTGCAAAAATCATCGCCGAGTATAAAATTCCAACGCTAGTAGTATGGGGCGATAAAGATCAAGTGATCAAGCCTGAAACAGTGAATGTGATAAAAAAGATCATCCCGCAATCAGAAGTAATTATGATGAAAGACGTCGGTCATGTACCGATGATTGAGGCGCTCGATGAAACGGCGGAGGATTATAAACGCTTTCGTGAAGGGCTTACAAAGTAGTTTTTAAGATTTATTTTGCATAAAAAAGAAACATCAGTTGTCTGGTGTTTCTTTTTTTACTACAGGATTGTATTTACCTCGATCAAACTACAACTCTTTCACTATTCGCTCTAACAACTCAATCGTTTTCTCTTTTCTAACCAAAGCGACTCCTTGTCCTGCCCACAAAGATTGATGCTCTACGTCAAGGCTCTTTTTGGCTTGACTACGTAAAGACTTAGTCATAGCATTTAATTGAGGATAAGGTGGTAGCTGCTGAGCATTTTCAAATTGTGCAAAATTACGCAAATAATCATTTAACAAACCGCGTGCCTGCTTACCTGAAAACAGCCGAGTTAGACGCGTCTCACTGCTACGCTTATCTTGACTAGCATCTAGCAAGGCTTGCTTATAACTATCATTGATAGCGCATGTGTCTGTGGTCAAAAATGCCGTCCCGATTTGCGCCAGCTCAGCACCTGCTGTTTGAATCGTCTTAATAGCTTGCCCCGTCATAATACCGCCAGCCGCGATTAACGGAATATCGGTACAAGCGCGTGTTTGGCTAATCAGCGTCAATAATCCCAATGGATCGTTGGTACTTTGTGGCAACCAACCACCACGATGCCCGCCAGCTTCTACCCCTTGCACGCATACTGCATCAACGCCAATCTCTGCCCATGCTTTTGCTTCCAGTGGATGATTGGCCGTACCGATGACATGCGTGCCTAAACTCTGCAAACGCTGTACGTGCTCAGCACTGATAATGCCAAAGGTAAAACTAGCGACAGGAACGGGATTGTCATAGAGGACTTGTAGCTGCTCGCGAAAGTTGTGCGCTGGACGTTTCGGTAACGCTATTTCAATATTATGCTGTTGATAATACTCGCTTAACCAAGCAGGGGTTTCGCTATCCAAAGTAGTAGAGTCATGCTCAGATAACACCATCAGATTGATCATAAAAGGACGGTCGGTGAGCGATTTAAGAGTATTAATGTGGTCATTTAAAATATCTGGCGCTGTTGTCCCTCCTCCTAATGACCCCAAGCCACCAAAGTTACTCACCGTCGCCGCCAGTTCAGGCGTGGTCGCTCCCGCCATAGGTGCTTGCACAATAGGGTGGGTCAAATCAAAGGTATTCAATAAGGTCATGAGAGCGTCCTTTTTATTCGATGAGAAGGTTTTCATGACTTACTGTATCAAAGCTGAACGCTGTGCGTGTTAGATAATGTTTATTTCGTTATTCGATATAAGAAGTAGGTTTTGACTATAGCAGCAATCTTTCTAAGATTAGTAGCCAATAATTAAAAATGAGCCAGTTCCCAAAACTATCAAAAAGACAGCTAAGAAAACGAACCCATTTTTATAACTTTATTTGTTCAGTTTTAATTCAACTGCAAAGATCCCTTAGCATTCATCAATAGCTCAACCACATCATCGCCACTAATCTTCGTGAAGCGTTTATCGATAGCAGAGTCTTCGATACCGTTGTGTTCCATACACGCGCCGCAGACGAGAACGTTGCCGCCTTTATCTACAAAGGCTTCTAGCAACTCTTTAGCAGGTTTAAACGGTGCGCCGATATCGACATTATCCAAAGCCTTGGGTACGCCTAAATGTACCGCATCGACCATCAGAATGACCGAGGCAGAGTGGCCTTGTTCAAGCGCTTTGCCTGCCATAGTGAACGCTAAAGTGATCTTGATTGGGTTTGATTCAGCATTATCGAATAGCGTACCAACATAATCAGTGCGGTAATCTGTATTATTAGCCATATTATTCTCCTTATAGACTGTATTGAGTTGAGTATGACACTCATACTTATCCTAACATTTATTATACTAATTTATATAATGTATTGTTATAGAAGAGTAGCTACAAGGTTATTCAATGGTTTTATAATATAGCAATGCTGGGCTAAAGCCGAAGCCTACAGCAAACTAGCTTGTTCAAATATAAGAGTGATAAGTAAGCTTGATTTCTATTAAGCAGAATAAAATCAACCCATCGGCGGCCAACGATGAGTCTTATCACTGTCTATCCAATCTTGAATCCACGGCTCAGTGGGGGTATCCCAAGCTTTTTCACCTAGTGCTTCTAATACTTTGGCGGTTTCAATCACTTTGCCGCCTTTGGTGACACCTGTACGTAATAGCACCGAGGAGCAAGGATTACCTTTCACCCACATCGAATGCTCAAGATAGAGCCAGCGCTTATCCATACCGACCAGCTGCGTCTTTATCGTCACTTTATCAAACAGGCGAATACGCTTACGATACTGAATCGTGCTGCCTGCCACTACCATGCCCCAACGCCGCTTGAGCAGCTGCTTGGCAAGCCCTGTGCGAATGATAAAATCTGTACGGCCAATATCATAGACCGTCAATACGCGGCCATTATTCATCTCAAACATTGGATCGATATCGGTGATGCTACAGCGCACCGTGACTTCGCTGACTTGATCAAACGCTAGAGGTTGAGCTTTTTTATTAGTGATAAACGCATCAACGATCGACTTAGTGTAACGCAAGTAAGGATACATAATAGAGTCTCAAAAGTTTAAGGACAGGTCAGTTGTGCAGTTATTTAGACTTGACGGTAGCGTCCACACCGATGGAGTGAAAGTACGCGCTGACGGTTTCGGGAAGCCAATTAATATCAAATCTGGATTTTTGATCACGGCCCTGAGCTTGTTTACTATCCGAGCGATAGCGAATGTAGCCGACATGCCCGCCGTGCTTGGTATCGATGATAGTGACGCAGTCGGAGACATCGTTAGCAGTGGCGGTAAAGCCCAAAAAAGGATCGTCTTTGGCGCTAATCAGTAATAAGGGCCTTGTAACATCACGCAAGTAGGGCAGTGCTGAGGCGCTATGATAGTAGTCATTATTGGAGCGATAGCCATGACGCGGCGCGGTAAAGATATCGTCAAAGTCGCTGATACGATTGACCGCTTTGATAGAGTCGATCTCCTCTTTGCTGATGTCATTGGCAAGCGCTTTTTTGATAATCGGATTGAGCAGATAGGGCGTATAGATGCGATGACTCAAAAAGCCATGCATACTAAGCGCGGCTGACGACATATCGACAGGTGCGGAGATGACAGCGGCAGCTTTACAGAGCGCTTTATCGCCGTATTCGCCCATGTATTTGGCCAAGGCATTACCACCCAGTGAGACGCCAACCGCATACATATTGGCGTATTTTTCACTTAAGTTTTGTAGCATGTAATGCACCTCGCCAGTATCGCCCGCGTTATAGAACACCCGTCCACTAGCGGGAATACCGCCGCAACTACGAAAGTGCGCAACCACGAAGTGCCAGCCTTGCGCGTGCATCTGATAAGCCAAAGCGCGCGCATAATGGCTATCACTGCTGCCTTCCATACCATGAAACAAGACGATTAATGGCGTTTCTTCCAATAAGCCATCAGTGTTTTCTACTATAGGATGAGCATCATAAAAATCGTAGGCAATATCGCTCTCGCCCAACGAGTCTTTGCGTACCACTCGTCTATACTCAGGCGCTTTGGGTGCAAAAAACTTCGGTAAGATACTTTGTAAGTGCGGATTATTCAGCCAAAATGGTGGCTTAAATTCGTTATAAGTAAAAGTTGTCATAGGAGGGTTTCTACAGTTGTAAAATAAAAGAGAAGTATAAATACAGTCGATCCACTATAAAGTAAATACAGTGCTACTGGGATGAATTTTGCGCAGCATCGAAGGAACGCAGCACGCAAGGAAAATTTATACCAGTAGCACGCTGTAATGACTGTACTCTTTTTATTTGGTATTAAATATAGGGAGTATAAGTATGATTTAAATAGCTAGTTTCACGTGAAACCTAGCAAGCTTACAGAGCTTAAGTCATAAACTATCAATTCATCTAATTTGTCATCATACTAAGCTCGCATCAAGGTTCCAATAGTTTTTAGTGAACGGCTGAGTGAACAGATGATTACTATTAATTGTACAACTGAGCTAAGTTTGCTGCTCGAAAATTTACTAATCTGAAGGTTCTACAACTCTACCTGCCATTGCTAGCTCAGTTTTTAGGGTATCAATATCTGCCTCAGCGATAGTAACGGTCAAAGTTACTTGCTTACTATAAGCGACATCCTTGATAGTCCCAGCCATACTTTCAACCACATAGCGACACTGAGCTTCGGTAGCAAAGTCAGCCAGTATTTGCACTTGCGTCATCGGCACAAATGGCAGCAATATCATCTGATCGACAGCTGCTTGCGCAGAGCCTGCGTAGGCACGAGTGAGACCGCCTGCGCCAAGCTTGATACCGCCAAAGTAGCGCACCACGATAATGATAATGTTGCCAATAGATTTATGCTGCAGGACGCCTAGTATCGGTCGTCCTGCGGTGCCACTAGGCTCGCCATCATCATCAAAACCGGCGCTAGTGGTATTCTCAGGATCACCTATGATATAAGCCCAGCACCAGTGCCGCGCATCAGGGTATTTATCGCGCAGATGTTCCACATGAAACATCGCTTGCTCGCGCGAGTTTACCGGATAAGCATAAGCAATAAACTCAGACTTCTTAATCTCAAGTCGAGCGGTGACGGGTTTTTTTAGGGTTAGATAGCTCATATTATGTTGATGGTACATTTAGGTTTGGATGGGATATGTTAAACTGACACCACTATAACAAAACCCTATATCAGCAAAGGTAGTAAAAAGTATGCGTCTCGATAAATTTATCAGTAAAGCCACTGAGCTGTCGCGTAAAGAGTCCAAAAAAATTCTTCACGCGAGCGAAGTTACCGTCAATGACGAAGTCGTTAAAGACCCGGGGCTACACGTCGATATTATTAATGACGAAGTGCTGTGGGCAGGTGAGCCTCTATCGGTCGCTACCGGTAGCCGCTATATCTTATTGCATAAGCCTGAGGGCTTTGAATGCACGCTAAAGGCCAAAGAATATCCTATCGTGACTGAGCTGATTGCAGTACCAGAGCTGGGTAGTTTGCGCATCGCGGGACGCTTGGATGTCGATACCACAGGGGCGTTACTCATTAGCGATGACGGCGGCTGGCTGCACCGCGTCACTAGTCCAAAACACGAGCATGCCAAAGTTTATGAGCTGACTTTGGCTGATGCTATGGATGAAGAAGAACAGACCAAAGCGATCAAAAAGGTGGGCGAAGGTATCTTGTTAGACGGTGATTATGAGCCGACTAAACCTGCAACCCTCGAGTTTATCGATGAGACCCATGCGCGGCTAACGCTAGAGCAAGGCAAATATCATCAGGTCAAACGTATGATGGGTTACTTCGGTAATAAAGTGGTCGAGCTGCATCGCGCTAGCATCGGTCATATTACCTTAGACGGGTTAGAGAAGGGCGATAGTCGCTTTTTAACGGCTGAGGAAGTCGAGAAATTTTAGTCTAAAATATTCATAAATGTAGGATTAAAGCTGCCGTAGGGTGCGCCCAGCGCACCTGAAATTTAGGTTGAGTTATTTAACGCGTTTCATCGGCCTTTTTGGCCTCTATTGCACCTCTCTTAAGCTCAAGTAGCGCTTTTGCAAAAGTAACTAGCAAACCCTCCCCAAATTTAGCTGATATGCTAAAGTCCTGATATCTTTTTACTCTACTTTTTTAAATAATGTTTTTGAACTAAATGATGATTACCTTATCATTGGTTGATAAACCCTATTTGCTAGGATAATGCTGTGAAACTACTTTTATTGAAACCTATCAGTTTTATTAGTGCTTTACTATTAACGGCGACGGCTTGTGCGCAACCTACGACTTCAACCGATAAAAAAATCAACATTACTCAGAGTGCAGCGGTGGATAAAGTTAGTGTTGCCATTGATAGTCAACTACGGCAAGTATTGACAGAGGTCGGGATCAAAGCGCAAATATTGTCTATCGAGACCTCCAATTTACCTAATATGTATCAGGTTAATCTAGTTGGACAGCCGCCTCTACATATCACCGCTGATGGCAAATATGTCATCCAAGGCGAGCTACAAAAAAACCCAAGTCCGCAAGCTAGTAAGCAAACACCGGCGCGAGCCACTAGCGCGCAAGCAGGCGAGTATGTCAGTGCAGCCGTTAAATCATCACTACTAGACAATATGTCAGCGCTGAAAAACATGAGTGCCAAAACGCCATTCTTTTATACCGCAGTACCGGGCGTGATTTGGGGCGCGACTTTAGAGGGTGTACCGTTCTTATTATCAGATGATGCTCAGTACATTACTGATGGCGAGATATCCGTTATCGAGAATGGTCAGTTCACGGGGCTTGATGAGACTTTTGAGGCGAATAAAAACAAGTCTGTCTTTGCCACTTTAGATGAGTCACAGCTGATTACTTATCCGGCAACGACTACTGAGCGCGCGGTGATCTATGTGGCTACCGATGTTAATTGCCCTTATTGTCGTCAGCTGCATAAGCAGATGGAAGGTCTCAATGCCAAAGGCGTCACCGTTAAGACTATCGGTTATCCTATCTATGAGCAGTCACCTGCGCAGATGCGCGGGATTTGGTGTCAAGCTGATGACAGCAGTCGCCGTAACGCTTTAGACAAAGCTATGTTAGAAGGTCAAATGACCCCAGCCCCTGCCAGCTGTACGAGTGATTATGTTACCCCCAATCGTGACAAGGCGGCGGGTCTTGCGGTAATAGCCACGCCAGCGATTTATCGTGACGATGGCGTCCTGTATCAGGCGAGCTTTGAGAGTCCTGAATTCTTAGAGTTTTTGGGAGTGCAGTAGTTAGCTCGTTTACAGCTATTTCCAAAATTTAAGACCCCATAAAAAGCGCGCTATAAACTATCAATATATAGCGCGCTTTTTATGCGAAGTGGTTTTAAAACTTAAATAGCTCGTATGCCTTTAAAGTTCATAGAGAGTCTTAATTTAAGGCAACACCACATCGACGATTTGCCAGTCAATTAAGCCTTGACGCTGCATCTCGATAGTCAGTGGATAGCCTTTGACTTGACCGCTAATAGTAAAGCAGTTTATACCGCAGTAACTTAAGCTGGGCTTGTCGCTGTCAGTACCTTGCGCCGCTTGTTGCTCAAGCTCGCTGGCTTGTTTTTGCATGACCAACTGTATTTGGTTTTTGACCACCGCATTGATATCACCGCGTTGAATGATTAAGTCTTGAATAAGGTTTTTGAGATCGACCTGGTTATTGGCAATAGCCCAAGCGGCAGCTAGCTCTTTGGTGGCGTTATTGGCTTGACCTTGAGTATTAATGAGGGTTTCGACATTGTCAGGGGTGATTGCCCCTTTCACCGCTTGACTGATAAAATTATCAGCTGCTTGCTCTAAGGGCGCACCGCCAAGCTCAGCGACCAGCGGATACTTGGTCATCGTCAAAGCAAATTTATCAGCCAGCTGCGTATAGACACTAGGGCGTACTTGCTCGTAATCGATAGCGGCGGCGATAGTCGCGCCATCTTTGTCCTCATAAGCGTTTTTTAATTGATAAGCGCTGTAATAGGGCGAGCCGGCATAGACCACGACTGCCATAACTACGATTAATAAAATAAAAGCCGTTAGTTTTTTCATAAATAATGCTCTCTTATACCGAATTTCAAGTAGTAACGCCCGCTTATAAGGCGCTAAATACTAGCATGACTTTAGCGCCTCATGTTATGAAAAACTAGAGAATAATTAGGCTAAGAGGATATAGGTGTGATTATCTGAACCATAAAACTGCATAGGTAATAATTTCATAATCGTTAAGCTTGATAAATCAGCGAGTCATCTCCATTAACAGGCCAAACTTTTATATCTTTATACCTTTATTTATTAATTGATTTGGTTATGACAGTGCGTTGCTGATTTTGCTGATACGATACGATGTTGATTTAGTGTTTCACATGAAACACTTTTTGGCACTAATGAGTAGTCAGCGTATGATTATTAGCAGACATGACTGTGATGACAATAGGAGAGCTCATGAGTAAGCGCGATTTTTATGAAGTATTAGGGGTCAGTAAAACGGCTGATAGCAAAGAGGTAAAAAGAGCCTACCGTAAGCTGGCGATGAAATACCATCCTGATCGTAACTCTGATGACCCTGATGCGGAAGAAAAGTTCAAAGAAGCGTCGATGGCTTATGAGGTGCTTAGCGATGAAGATAAGCGCTCAGCCTACGACCGTATGGGCCATGCTGCCTTTGAAAACGGTATGGGCGGCGGTGGCGGCTTCGGCGGCGGCGGTAACTTCCAAGACATCTTTGGCGATATCTTTGGTAACTTCGGAGATATCTTCGGGCAAGCACGTGGCGGCGGTAGTCGTACACGTCGCGGCTCTGATCTTCGTTATGTCATCGAGCTGACCCTTGAGGAAGCGGTACGCGGCTGCCAAAAAGAGATCAGCTTCACCGCGCCTGCGCCCTGTGATACTTGTGATGGTAAAGGGGCCAAAGACGCCTCCGATATCGTTACTTGCCAGACTTGTCATGGTCAAGGCCAAGTGCGTATGCAGCAAGGCTTCTTTGCCGTGCAGCAAGCTTGTCCACAGTGCGGCGGTAGCGGTAAACAAATCAAAAACCCATGCCCTGACTGTCACGGTAATGGCGTGCAAGAAAAGTCTCGTACTCTTGAGGTCTCTATACCGGCAGGCGTCGATGATGGCGATCGCGTACGTCTAGCAGGTGAAGGCGAAGCGGGCGGAGCTGGCGTGCAAAACGGTGATCTCTACGTTGAAGTACGCGTGAAGCCTCATGAAGTCTTTACTCGTCAAGGCGCGGATCTGTATATGGATGTGCCGGTCAGTATCACTGATGCGGCTTTGGGTAAAGAAGTCGAAATCCCCACTTTAGATGGCAAAGTCAAAATCAAGGTCGCGGAAGGTACGCAAAGCGGTAAGCTATTACGAGTTCGCGGTAAAGGCGTCACCCCAGTACGTACCACCATGAAAGGCGATCTGATTTGCCGCGTCATTATCGAGACGCCAGTCAATCTCACCCGCGAACAAAAAGATCTGTTACGTGAGTTCCAGGATACGCTAGATGGCGATAGCAAACATCAACAGTCACCGCACAAAAAATCTTTCTTTAAAAAGATTGGCGAGTTGTTCGATTAAATGATAAGTTTTTGAACAGCTAGCTACTAGTAGGCCTAATAGTTTCACGTGAAACTATTAGGCCTTTTTTATGTTTACTTGTTAGCCGTAGCAAAATCAATTCATGCTATGATATTCATCATCTAAACAAATTTTACACCCTTAAAAATAAATATTTAGGATAAAAAATGAATAAAAAATCTAATAAGAAAACAGCTAATGACCCTATAAATGTCGGTGTTATCGGAGCCGGTGGACGTATGGGCCGCATGCTTATTGAAGCGGTGCAAGATAACCCACAAACGACTCTCAGTGCCGCTATCGAACGTGAGGGCTCAAGCCTCGTTGGCGCTGATGCCGGTGAAGTCGCGGCTATCGAGCGCTTAAATATCAAAATCGTCGATGATTTAGTCGCGGTGATTGACGATATCGACGTACTCATTGACTTTAGCTTGCCCGATGCCACTGAACAAAACATGCAGACTTGCGCGGAGCATAAAGTTGCCATGGTTATCGGCACTACTGGATTCAATGAGCAGCAAGAGCAAGTACTGACCGAGGCCAGTAAGCACATTCCTATCGTTTATGCGGGTAACTATTCTACTGGGGTAAACCTATCGCTCAAGCTACTGAGTATGGCAGCCAAAGCCTTTGGTAATGAGGCTGATGTGGAAGTGATTGAGGCCCATCATAAGCATAAAATAGACGCTCCATCAGGTACTGCTTATATGATGGCAGAAGCCGTTGCTGAAGCTCGCGGGCAAGATCTAAAAGAGGTTGCGGTATATGGCCGTGAAGGGCAAACAGGCGTGCGTGAAGCTGGGACCATCGGTATCCATGCGATACGCGGCGGCGAGATTATTGGCGATCATACGGTGATGTTTATCGCTGATGGTGAGGTAGTAGAGATTACCCACAGAGCGAGAGCACGCATGACTTTTGCCGCAGGTGCGGTACGCGCTACCACTTGGGTAATTAAGCAAAAAGCTGGCCAGTATAATATGCAGGATGTGCTTGGGTTAAATGAGTAGGGCTAAATCGTTAAGGCAGCTAATAAGGAGAAAAAGATGACTACCAATAGAAGGTTTTTTGCCGTCTCATCAATAGTGCTAGCCACGACTCTTACCTTATGCTCTCTAGCCCAAGCTGCTTTTTCTCAAAAAAGTTATCAGACCTATGTCATCGATACTTATGGTGGCGATGCCTTATTACCAAGCATACGCCAACAGCTGAACAATAGCCGTGATGGCGGCACGGTAAGTACTTATCAGGGCAAGCTTGTGCTGCAAACGAGCGCTGCTAATTATCAAGCCGTGCAACAGCTACTTGCACAAATAGACACTCAGCCGCAGCCGGTGCTAGTTGCAGTAAGAGTAGGCAATACTAGTCATTCGCAAAGTAATATTCGCCAAGGCCAAATGATTATTAGCAATCGCGGTATTCAAGGTGCAGGCATAATTAACCGAAGCGATAATCAGCAGCAGAACAATAGCTTGTATCAGGTGCAAACTTTATCGGGTAGCCCTGCTAGTATTAGCACCAATACGCTGTATTCCTTAACGCAAAACTATCAAGCGAGGGTTTATCAAAACAATCGCTATCCCTCTTATAATAGGTCTTCAGCGCAGATTGTTATTGGGCAGCAAATTTTGCTACCGACGACGCAAGGCATTGCCGTTACCCCAAGACTACTGTCTAAGGGAAAAGTGGAAGTGCAATTATCACAAGTAGAAGAAAAATTAGTCACTAGCCATTCTCGCTATAATCAGAATAATGCTATTGCCTCGCAAAGGTTAAATAGCACCGTTATCGTACCGCGCGGGCAATGGGTGACTATTGGACAAGTCACACAAGAGAATCAAGATCAAAGCTCAGGCTTTGCTGGTAATCGTCGTAGCATGACTAGCACCAGTGCGCCTATTCAGCTATTGGTTCAGTAGTTTCAGTCAATTTAAAATTCTACGACACAAAAAAGCGCGGCGCTATTGATATAGCACCGCGCTTTTAATCAAAAATACTATAAAATTAAGATACTATGAGATCAAAATACTATGAGATCAAAATACTACGAGCTCTTAATCAAGATATACGACTTCTAATGGCGGAAAGCCATTGAACTCGACAGACGAATAAGAGTTAGTATAAGCCCCCGTCGCTAGCCAATAGATTTTATCACCAATCTCTAGCTCTTCTGGTAGCTGATAATCCGTCTCTTCATACATGATATCAGCAGAATCACAAGTCGGTCCTGCCAATACTACCTTACCTGACGTTGTTGATGTGGCCATTTTTGGGGTATAAACAGGATATTTAATCGCTTCCCCTAAGGTCTCAATTAACCCTTGAAATAGTCCCACATCGGTATAAACCCAGCGCGTTGTCTCCTCATGCGACTTACGGGAAATCAGCACCACATCACTAACCAAAACCCCAGAGCTTGCTACCAGTGACCGACCGGGCTCCAAAATAATCTCTGGCATATCGTCCACCCCGTAATTATCGATTAAGTACTGTTTCACCGATCCGGCGTAGTCTTGTATGGTATTGATTTGATTGAGATACCTAGCAGGGAAGCCGCCACCTAAGTTGATCATTTGTAGCTTGATATCTTGTTGCGTTGATAACTGCTCAAAGATATTTTTGACCATCACCAGCGCATCATTCCAAACAGTCACTGATTTTTGCTGACTGCCCACATGGAACGAAACCCCATAGGGCACTAAGCCGAGCTTTTTGGCTTGAATGAGTAAATCAACTGCCATATCAGGATGGCAACCGAACTTGCGCGATAGGGGCCATTCGGCAGTGTCTGAACCCTCTACCAAAATACGCACAAACACCTTTGAGCCAGGAGCCTGCTCAGCGATATTTTTGAGATCTGCTTCTGAGTCGGTTGCATACAGATCGATCCCTTTATCAAAAGCATATTTTACATGCTGCGCTTTTTTGATGGTATTGCCATAAGAGATACGCGATGGCGCAACGCCGCAGTCGAGCACTCGATCCAGCTCATAGATGGAAGCGCAGTCGAAATTTGAACCTAGGTCTGCTAATAGTTCAATCACTTCCACCGCAGGGCTGGCTTTCATTGCATAATGAATTTTTGCATCGGGGAACAAGCCAATCATCTCATTGAATTTTAGCTTAATACGATTCAGATCAACGATCAAAAAAGGCGTGTCACGACCCTCAGCGGCTTTGGTAAATTTGCCCCAAGCAGCAGGGTCAAAATATTGGTCAATTTTGATCATAGTCATAACAGTAAACCTTTATTAATACGAAGAAGAATTAGAAAAGAAAAAATCAGAGGTGGAGAGTTTAAAAAAAGCGTAAATCAAGATAACATCTTGTTTACGCCTAAAGGTTCACTATTTAGACATTCGTAGCTTCAGGCTGTTTTGCTGCTTTCTCGCTTTGCTTTTCGCGTATCTTGAGCACTTTTTTGACTTTGTCACGTGCACGCGTTTGTTTTAGACGTGATAGGTAATCGACAAAGATTACCCCATTGAGATGATCCATCTCGTGCTGAATACAGACGGCGAGTAAGCCTTCTGCTACCTCATCAATAGCCTCTCCTTCAGCGTCTAAAGCTTCGATGCGTACTTTATTGGGACGCTCGACTTTATCATAGACATCAGGGACCGACAGACAACCTTCTTCATAGGGCTGCTTTTCTTCAACTAGTGGCGTGACTTTAGGATTGATAAAGACCATTGGCTTATCTCTATTTTCAGATAAATCCATCACAATCAGTTGGATATGACGATCCACTTGTGAAGCGGCCAGACCGATACCATCAGCGGCATACATAGTCTCAATCATGTCACTAATCAGCGTTTTTATTTCGGTATCGACCTCTTTTACAGGGGCGGCGATAGTGCGCAGGCGCGGATCAGGGTAGCTTAAAATAGGGAGTACTGCCATAGTGGCTTACCTCAGTCATGCAAATAGAATTGGCGTTATTATAAGGTAAATGGGGGCAAAAGTAACGATTATCAACAACTTGAGCTCGATTTCATACAGATGGATTTCTGCATGATAGCTAGAGCGACCAATACAATAGCTAAAGCTTTCAATAAAAAAAAGACCTTATACGAATAAGGTCTTTTTGAATCAAAATAATAGCTAAACTCTTAGCATGTAAGAGTGCTCATATTATACGCGGCGCTTATTGACGATCATCTCATATAAGAAGAGTAAGATAATAGCGCCAATAACTGAGAATATCAGACCAATAAAGCCACCATCAGCATCGATACCGATTAGACCAGCAATAAAACCACCAAGCATCGCTCCAACAATACCGAGTACAATAGTCATAATCCAGCCCATTGCATCGTTACCTGGCTTAATAGCTCGCGCTAACAGACCGGCTACCAAACCGACGATGATCATCCATATAAAACCCATTATTATTCTCCTAATTGATTGAATGGTTACATTGTAATCACTCCTTAGCCAGAAGAGTAAGGACTAAATGTTAGTAGTGTAGGGGCTATGTGATAAAAAACAGGGATTTGCTATCATTTGAATTGAATGAGTAAAGGGCGTGTTAAAATCATAAAAAAAGCGCCACTCAAAAATTGAGGGCGCTATTTTAATTACATGAGCTAGGACCAAACTTGTTAGCGCTTAGTCGCTGCTAACGCTACCAATAAACGTTGATGAATACCTTCAAAACCGCCGTTGGACATAATAATTATGGCGTCACCAGCTTTGGCATGAGTACTGAGATGCTCAATGATAGCGTCGGTACTGCCGAGCACTTGCTGATTGCTCAAGTTATCATTATGCCGCTGAGCCTGCTCTATAACGTCTTGCAGACCCCATTCAAGGCCTGTAGGCTCATACCAAAGCGTCTGATCTGCAAGCTCAGCTGAAGACGCTAAACTGTCTTGATGAACTCCCATCTTCATGGTGTTGCTACGCGGCTCAATAACCGCCCAAACCTTTTGACCTGCCATTTTCTTTTTGGCACCATCCAAAGTGGTGGTAATAGCGGTCGGATGATGAGCGAAATCATCAAAGACTAAGATATCGCCTACTTTACCGATCAGCTCCATGCGCCGTTTGATACCGGCAAACTCAGATAACGCGGCGCAAGCGCTAGCGATATCGACGCCGACATCATAAGCCGCTGCGATAGCTACTAGCGCATTATTTACATTATGCATGCCATTCATCGCCCAATCGACTGTGGCAGTCTCAGCATTATCGGTTATATTTTTAACATTCTTATCACCATTGAAGCTCACCTCAAACTGGCTGCCATCGGCGCTAATAAGTCGGGCTTGCCACTCGCTATCAGCCGCTTTGTTTTGAGCTTGCGTCTTATCTTTACCCGTATTATCGACAATAGAGGTGCGCCAAACGGGTGTCCAAACGCCTTTGGCTAAAGTGTCTTCTAAGCTTAGCGTATTAGCAGGCATGATAATTTGCCCGCTGCTCGGAATCATCCGCAGCATATGATGAAACTGCGTCTGAATCGCGCTTAAATTAGCAAAAATATCTGCATGATCGAACTCCAAATTATTCAAAATAGCGGTACGCGGGCGATAATGTACAAACTTTGAGCGCTTATCAAAAAAGGCGGAATCATATTCGTCCGCTTCAATGACAAAGTAACCTAAATTCGATGCGCTTGTTGTCTTAATATCAGTAGCGGCTTCAGTACTTGTAGAGTCAGCTCCCAAATAGCTACTATGAGCGAATACTTGTTGTAGACGCTTATCGGTGGTATCGACTAACGGCACGCCGCCAATCAAAAACCCGCTGTCAATCCCCACATATTGCAATATCCAAGCGAGCATAGTCGTCGTGGTCGTCTTACCATGAGTGCCCGCCACCGCTATCACATGACGCGATTGTAGTACTTGCTCTGACAAAAACTGCGGCCCTGAGGTATATCGTAGCCTTTGATTGAGCATATATTCAACGACTTCCATACCGCGCTTCATCGCATTACCAACCACTACTAAGTCAGGCGCAGGCTGCAGGTGCTCGATATGATAACCTTCCATAATCGTCACGCCAGCCTCTTGTAGCTGGGTGGACATCGGCGGATAAACATTGGCATCTGAGCCAGTCACTTCATGCCCAAGCTCGCGGGCCAATAAGGCTAATGAACCCATAAAAGTGCCACAAATACCAAGAATATGAATATGCATAGACGTTTCGCACCGAATGATATGAAAAGGAAAGAAGGGCATTATTGTAAAGTAAAGCCTAAGGGATAACCAATAAAACGCCCAAAAAAACGCCTAGTCTGTAGGCGTGAATATTATCTAAAGTTTACCGATTATCATTATGAATCAAAAAATAAACTTATTTTATTGGCGCGATAATGTGTAGTCATCGTCAGCGATTTGATTGTCATCTAATAATAACAAATGATTGTTTTGAATAAGGTAGCTCTCAATTCGCTGATCATCGTAAACGATCGTAATCTTGTCACCATCTTGACGATAAATACCATTTTCGATTAAAGAGGCGGTCGGCTCTTCTGGACTATCATAAATGCTAGTTTTCACTACGGAGCTATCTGCAAATAAGTTCAGCAAAACCTCTGTACTGTTACAAAAAGAACAAGGGAAAACGCCTTTATAATCACCGATAAGAATAGCCTGCATCTGACTGCTGCTCGCTGACTGAGTATCCAAAGACGAGCGGTTTTCAGATGGTTTTCTATCCGGCTTAGCCGCGTTAATGAGTGACGCACCGGCTTCACTATAATCTGTATCGCTATCTGAAGTATGGTCTGTGGTTTTCTGCTCTACAGCAATAGAATCACTCTGCGCACTGGCGATCATCATTTTTTTATCGGTGCTAGGAGTAGAAGAGTGGCTGTCACAGCCCATAAGTAAAGCACAAAAAGACAAAGGGAGTAATATTTTCAAAGTCGAGCGAGGACCACAATGAGCAGTCGTTGTGAAAATTCTAGAGGGAGAATAAATCATGAGCATACCAACAGCAAACAGATAAGGGTTAAGTGAAAGCTGATAACTGAGATCAGCTCTACTCACAAAAGCTAGTATTAATGTCGTCTAAGACGATGAAAGTGACCAAATATCATTGCAGCCTTCTAACATAATCGCAGGCGTATTCGCAGGATCTTATTGCAATACCCTTTCTTTAGAGACAGGCGGTCACTTATTCACAATCAACGGAAAAATATTATCATAAGATAACAAACTGGCATAACGTAAATGTGTGGTTTTTGTTATAAAAGGAGGAGATTTGTGTTCTAATATTTGCGTCTCGGATAGAGGATATTGATATAGAGGTTATCAATATATAGTCAGTTCAAAGTTAAATGGTTATAAATTTAAACGCGCTACTGGTATAAATTTTACTTGCGTGCTGTTATCGCTCGATGCTGTAAAATTTATATTTAAAACAAGCATCCCAGCAGCGCTATATCGTTTTTAGAGTGAATCGATAACACAAAAAAATTGGATTGTGATATTGAAGCGGTACTAATAGCAGCTATGTTCTTGCGCGCGGGGTTCTAGAGCGCAAGATATTAATCAGTATTAATACATGAATGACAATCAATAGACTAAAAAATAGTAAGGACTGCTCAGGGATACTAAGTCCTAAAAAAGTCCAATCGACTGTGGCACATTCACCAGAACCAGCAAACACTTCGTTTAGTACTTGCTGCATCGGTAGTGTATCTAACCAATAATCTAGGCCAGGGCCACAAGAGGGTACCTGATCGGCGGGCAGATGCTGCAGCCAAACATGACGAGCAGCAACGCCCGTTGCCCAGCCAATACCGACTAAGCTACCTAACCATAGTCCTAGCTTGATAAGTTTTGATTTTGGGTTAAAAATAGCCGCTATAAGAGCAAAGCCGCCCATCACCATCAGACCGATACGCTGAAAGATACATAAGGGACATGGGGAGAGCCCCATATACTGCTGTAAAAAAAACAAGGCATAGCCCATACCGATAGCGCTCATCACTACCAAAAACACTTGCATACTGCGATAAGAGGGTAGGCTTTGCATCAAATAGGTACTCTTAAAATAGGGGCTAAATAGCTAATTTTGGGTAGTTATGGATAATGACTCGTTCAATAAAGCGGTATAAGCTTAGCGATACTGCTCAATAAAGTCCATAAAGTCTTCGGTCTCACTAGCTTCGATATCGCTTTGTTGCAATAGTGACTTTTCAGCCAATACTTCATATTTAGCCTGAATATTAGGGCTTAAGGTATGCTGTAGAATGGCATCGCGATGCTGCTGAGCCAACGTAAAGCCTAACTTCCACATACTGCCTAAGCGCATACTATCAGCATTGACTTGCGCGGAGATGGTTGATTCTGAATTGCTCGCTTTACCTTGCATTAAGGCCACAGCCACGCGGTAGTCGTTACCGCCGTGATGGGCATCTAGTAGCGCGGCTAGCGGCTGCATACTAGATAAATGCGCCAGCATCCAGCTCTGCAGCGATTGCTCTTCGCCATTATTTAGAATATGTAGATTATCCGAGCGGCCTTCATTGACCACGCGTTCCAGATTAACGGCCAGCTCCTCTTCTTCTGCCGGCATCAAATCTGGCGACTCATTGAGTAAGCAGTACAGCGCCATAACTTCTAAGAAGCAAGCACTTGACAGACGAATACCCACGTCGCTATAAGGATCTAAGTCGATGGCACGGAACTCCACATAAGCGATACCACGACGCTCCAGCGCTTCTGTCGGTGTTTCACCGCGCGCTGCAATTTGTTTAGGGCGAATAGGGCTGTAGTATTCGTTTTCTATTTGTAGAATATGGTCATTGATCTGAATAGGATTGCCGTCTTCATCATTTAAGCCAAGCGCCTTAAAGCTATCATGTGGCGTCTGAATCGCGCGGCGTAGGCCTGCGACATATTCAGGCAGATTATTATAGCGGATATCTAGATGCTCTTGGACGCTGTTCGTATAGCCAAGCTTACCCATACGTAGGCTAGTGGCGGTCGGTCTATAATAAGTCGACTCGTTCATCAGCTCCAAGTCATGCTCGCGGCCTGAAATAAAGCAAGGACAAACGCTAGGACTAGCGCCTAGTAAATATAGAACTAGGCTCGTTAAGCGCTTAAAGTTACGAATCAGACCTAAATACTTCTCATTTTTGAACTCGGTAAGCGTTTGCGTCTGTGCGTCTGCGAGCTGCTTTTGCCACTGTATAAATAAACCATCACCAAAGGATAGGTTATAATGTAGCCCAGCAATCGTTTGCATACGGCGACCATAACGAATACCAAGCCCGCTACGATAAAGCGTTTTAAGCTTACCGGTATTGGAGCTACCATAATCAGCCAGCGGAATATCGGCATCATCCGCTGAGAGCATACAAGGCATAGACAACGGCCACATCAGCTCACCCTCTGGCAAGGCCTGATAAACTAAAACATGCAGCTGACGTAGCATAGCCAATGTATCTTTTGGCGTCGCTCTTGGGTCAGTGATAAGCTCAAGTAGGCTCTCAGAGTAGTCCGTAGTGATGAAGGGATGGGTCAATTTTGAACCTAGCTTCAATGGGTGCGGTGTTTGCGCCAAAAACCCATCCGCTCTAACGCGCAGGCCTTCTTTTTCGATACCGCGCAGCATACCCATCAATAATTGGCTATCAAACCAACTTGGTATTTCAAAATCCACAAAGCTACTTGCAAAATTACTCATAATAGTCATCTATTGTTATTCATTATGGTAGAGCAACCATCCATCAAGATTTGCTCAAATAGAGTTTGCTAACATAAAACCTGCTCAAACCTACGCCAGTTTGGCATCTTCGGCGCTATAAATAGAGCGGTCAGTTTAGCTCAAAGTCAGTTTAGCCCAAAGATAGTGCAAAAACCACGCACAATTACAATTTCAGTAACCTTCATAGGTTAAACAAATCATTTGGCTAAGCCAAAAAAGCACCTATAAAAAATAGATGCTTTGATAAGAGTGCGCTGATAAAACAAGCACTATTTAGATAGAAAACGAAGAGCCGCAGCCACAAGAAGTGGTCGCGTTAGGGTTATCTACTACAAAGCGCGCGCCTTCTAGCCCTTCGGTATAGTCAACGGTAGAGCCTTGTAAGTACTGATAACTGAGTGAGTCAATCACCAAAGTGACATCGCCATTGTCAAAATTGGCATCGTCTTCATTCATATCGCTGTCGAATCTAAAGCCGTAAGAGAAACCAGAGCAACCGCCGCCAGTCACATAAACACGCAGCATAAGCTCCTTATCGCCTTCTTCTTCGCGTAGACGGCGTACTTTTTGGGCCGCGCTATCGGTCAGGCTTAGGACAGTAGGATCGACCGGCTGACTAGCGCTTGGATCATATTGGGTAGTGGTTTGGGTCATAATTACCTCATTAGCGAATGCTTAACTGCTTGATGTCAGTAGTGTTTTGGCAGTATACCATAATTGGGGCTAGGCTTAACTTATCAAGACTGATAAGCGCGTTTAGTAAAATAGATAAACGGTATTGAAATAAGCCTTATTATCCTCAGTAAATCACTTAAAAATGAAACAGTTATTTATAAATAGTTGTTTAATCGTTTGCCTATCAGCCAGTCGTTTGAAATAATAGCCGCCAATTATGGCTGAGTTTGGCCTGTTTTTCTGTAAATTTTCATCATTACTCCTGATTGCTATTGAGCTGCTAGCTACTGACTTAATAAGTTATAGATTTAATAAGTGTAGTGGTCGCTATAACCCCTTTGAGATAAAACCCCTTATGATCGAATTTAAAGACGTTAGTGTTCGCCGTGATGGTCGTGTGCTCTTCTCGGACACTAGTTTCCAATTGCACCCCAATCACAAAATTGGTTTGACGGGCAATAATGGCACCGGCAAATCAACGCTATTTGCCTTGCTGTTGACGCAAATGGGCACTGGCGATACTGAGGTGACGCTTGATAAAGGCGAGGTGAGCATTCCTGATAGCTGGCAGGTCGCGCACATGGCGCAGGAAGTTGGGGCGAGTAGTCAAACGGCCATTGATTATGTACTGAGCGGCGATGAGCAGTGGTATCAGCTTAACGAAGCGTTGAGTGATTTGAGTCATGTCAGCGATGAGCAGATTGGCGTCTTGCACCAGCAGTTCGACGAGATAGATGGCTATCGTACGCCTACTAAAGCGGCGCAAATTATGGCAGGTCTTGGTTTTAAAGCCAGCCAACATGAGCAGCCAGTAGAAGGCTTCTCAGGTGGGTGGCGCATGCGTCTAAACCTCGCCAAAACCTTGATGAGCCGTGCTGATTTGATGCTACTCGATGAGCCGACTAACCACTTGGACTTAGATGCTATTTTGTGGCTTGAGACTTGGATCAATCAGTTCATGGGCCTTGTCATTGTCATCTCGCATGATCAGACATTCTTGGATGCGACAGTAGATCATATCCTGCATGTCGAGCAACAAAGAATCACTATGTACACGGGCAACTATCAGCAGTTTATTCGCACCCGTCATGAGCGCATGGCGCAGCAGCAGCAGGCTTATGAAAAGCAGCAAGCCACCCGTGCACACTTGGATGACTTTATCCGTCGTTTCCGTGCCAAAGCCAGCAAGGCTAAGCAAGCGCAAAGCCGTATCAAGCAACTCGAGCGCATGGCCGAGCTGTCACCGATGATGGCGGATAACCCCTTCTCATTTAAGTTTTATGAGCCGGCACACATGAGTACACCGCTGATTGAGATGACCAAAGCCGATATCGGCTATAGTGAAACGCCGCTACTGCATAATGCCAATGTGCAAGTGACCCCAGATACGCGTTTGGGTCTACTCGGGATGAATGGCGCGGGCAAGTCGACTTTGATTAAAGCGTTGGTTGGTGAGCTTGAAGTACTCTCAGGCACTTACCAGGTCTCTGATACCCTCAAGCTTGGCTACTTTAATCAGCATCAAATGGATGCCTTAGATGCTGCTGCGACACCGATGCAAATGCTAAGACGCCTCGCGGGCAAGACCTCTGATGCGACCTTACGCTCGTTTTTGGGCAGTTTTGACTTTCGCGGTGAGCGTATCGATACGCCAAGCGAGCTCTTCTCTGGGGGTGAGCGCGCGCGTTTGACCCTTGCATTGATCGTCTGGCAGCGTCCTAACGTACTAGTACTCGATGAGCCGACTAACCATTTGGACTTGCAAATGCGTCAAGCTTTGACTCTAGCCCTGCAAGGGTTTCAAGGGGCGGTCGTGCTAGTTTCTCATGATCGTGAGCTGATTGCTAACGTTTGTGATGAGCTTTATCTTGTCCATGACGGACGGATCGACGAGTTCGCAGGCGATATCAGTGATTACGGTAAGTGGCTAGCGGAGAAGCGCAAACAAGAGAACGCACAAGACAAAAACAGTAATAAACAAGCCAAAAATAAAAAGGCACAAAAGGCCTTTGTTTCACGTGAAACAGACAGTGCTATAAAAGGAGCAGATGCTAAGCACGCCGAATCAACACAAACTGCGGCAGCGACATCTAAGACAGTTATCCAAACGACAAAAAAGCCCGCTAGTACTTTGAGTAAAGAAGAGCAGCGCAAGTTGGCGGCTGAGCAGCGCAAACTCACCGCGCCTATACGCCGAGAGATCGAAAACACTGAAAAGGCCTTGGCAAAGCTGGATGAGAAGCTAGCAAGTTTAGAGACTGAGCTTGCCGATTCCGAGCTCTATGAAGCGCATCGTAAAGCGGATCTGATAGCGCTACTCGATGAGCAAGCCTCGCTACAGCAGCAACATAGCGAGAAAGAGGAGGGTTTGCTGATAGCGATGACCAGTCTTGAGGATATGGAAGCGCAGTTTGATTAAGATATTTGCTGAGTAGATTATAAGCAAACATAAAAAAGGAGAGCTAAAGCTCTCCTTTTTTTACATTATTAGGCTCTTAAAAGCTGAAACCTTAGCGCGACGTTTTATTGTCTACGATACTTGCCATCACCGTAAGATAGTACTTTCATAGTCGTTGTACAAAGTTGGCAGTTTATCTTACCAGCAGCGCCTTTAGACAAATCTAAGATACGGCCCGGTGTAAAAGGACCTCTATCAGTGATTTTAACAATCACGCTCTGTCTTGTCTTTTTGTTAGTCACTTCAACTTTAGTGCCGAACGGTAACGTTTTATGGGCAGCGGTCATAGCATTCATATTGAAAATACTACCACTAGCGGTACGTTTACCGTGAAATTTACTACCATAATAGCTAGTATTACCAGCAAAAACGGTAGTACTTAATGCCAATGACAACATAATAACTAAAGACTTGATTAAATAAGACATTCAACACCTATATGTAATTTATAAAATAGACAGGTTTTCTTGCCTATATTATTTTCACTCCCTATGAGTGTAAACATTGCAGGTATTCTACAAGATAAAGCTTGCTATATCTTTACAGATGTGTAAAAAATAAGCCAAGTCAAATTGCAGTTACATTGTAAATTATTGATTAATAAGAAAAGTTGTTATCTTAAAGTTTTCTATACAATGTAATTGCTAAACTTAAATCCGCAGTATAAATCCATGCTATATTTTTTGCTAATACAGTAGCAAAGAGGTGGTAGCCACAGACTAAAATTGAAATCACAGAAAAAAGTCTTATTATAGGAACAGACGATTCTAACTATATAGATTTCAATAAAAATTCTTTGAATAAAAATATAAGGAAAAACAATGGCTGAAAAAAACTACTATGACATTTTAGGGGTAAAAAAAGACGCTTCAGATGCTGATATCAAAAAGAAATATCGCAAACTAGTTCGTCAATATCATCCCGATGTTAGCGATGATCCAGACGCGGATAACAAAATTGCCGAAATCAATAACGCTTACGAGACCATCAGAGATAAAGACAAACGCGCTGAGTACGACGCTATGCTAGACAATCCTTTTGCCGGTCAAGGCGGCGCTGGTGGCTTTGGCGGATTTGGAGGTCAGTCAGCTGGTGGCGCGCAAGGCGGCTTTCGCTGGGAAGACATTAAAGATCAGTTCGGTGAAGGTGAAGCCTTTGGTGGTGGCGGTTTTCGCTTCGATGATATTTTCTCGGCTTTTGGGCGCGGTGCTCGCGGCTCAGCGGGTCAATCGGCTGGCGGACCAAGCGGCTTTGATCAATTCGGTGGCGGTTTTGGCCAAGATAGCAAAGGCCAAGATCAGCATGCGGAGATCAGTGTCGATCTCGCTTCGGTCTATAGCGGCGACGACTATAGTATTAAGTTAAATGTGCCTGTTCGTCAGCCTAATGGTAGTGTGGGTTATGAGAATAAAACCCTGAAGATTAAAATTCCTAAAGGCATCACGGATGGCAAGCAAATCCGCCTAGCAGGGCAAGGCGCTGCCGGTATCGGAGGTGGCAAAAATGGAGATTTATTTCTCAAAGTAACCATCACTGCTGCAGGTAATATTCGCTTAGAGGGCGCTAACGTGTATCAAACAGTCAATATCACCCCGTGGGAAGCAGCGCTAGGCGAAAAAATCAATGTCGCCACTCCTGCAGGTACTTTAGGCGTCACTATTCCAAGTAACAGCAAATCAGGAAGTAATTTGCGTCTGAAGGGCAAAGGGATTCCAGCCAAGCAAGCTGGCGACTTGTACTTAACCTTAAATATCGTCAATCCAGAGGTCACCACTGACGAAGCTAAGCAAGCTTATGAGCAGCTAAAACAAGCTTTTGCTAATACTAGTATCAATCGTTAATTAGAAGGATTGTTACAAGTGAGCTAAAGTTAGACAGATGATTAGAGATATAGTATAAACGAGGATAATAATGATGAAACACTCGCCTGAATTAACCGATTTAATTATGAGCTTTGATGAGCTAGTATCTGCTTGTGGTCAAGAGCCGCAGTGGGTTATCGCTTTGATAGAAGAGAATATCATTGAGTATGATGTGCCGGAAAGCCAGCAGTTTACCGGTTATCAGCTAACGACCGTTCGCCGCGCCTCACGCCTCAGCCGTGATTTTGAAGCGAGCGTACCGGCTATTGGCTTGATACTTGAGCTGTTAGATGAAGTGGAGCAACTACGCCAGTTTAAGCGTCAGTTGGAGATGCAGACGCCTGTTATCGAGGTCGAGGTAGATCACTTAAAGTAAGCTATTGAAAGGCTAAACCTGACTTGCATACAAGTTTTAAAGTATAAAAAGGGCACCTGAGTGCCCTTTTTTTATCTTTGAGTTGTGATTAAAACGTCGTTAAGGCTCAATTCGCTAACGGGCGTATTTTGGATCGGCGGCAGCGGTGAATAGTATATCGGTTGAAGAGTTAAGAGCCGTCTCCGCAGAGTCTTGAATAACGCCAATAATAAAGCCAACGGCCACCACTTGCATAGCAATGTCGTTGGGGATACTAAATAGACTGGCCGCTAATGGAATGAGTAGTAATGAGCCCCCAGGCACACCCGACGCCCCGCCAGCACTGACTGTCGCCACTAAGCTTAGCAGTAAAGCGGATGCAAAGCTGACCTCAATACCCAGAGTATGCGCAGCAGCTAAGGTTAACACGTTAATGGTAATCGCCGCGCCGGCCATATTGATGGTAGCACCAAGCGGAATAGTGACCGAATAAGTATCTTCGTGCAGACCAAGTTTGTGAGCAAGATTCATATTAACCGGGATATTAGCCGCTGATGAACGGGTAAAAAAGGCAGTAATACCAGACTCGCGCAAGCAAGTAAAGACAAGCGGATAAGGGTTTTTACCCGTTTTGACTAACACGATTAAAGGGTTAGCGACTAGAGCAATAAACAGCATACAGCCAACCAATACCATCAAGATATTGGCATAGCCTTTTAGGGCCTCAAAGCCTGTTTCAGCGACAGTATTGGCGACAAGACCTAAGATACCAAATGGCGCGAGGGCAATGACCCATTTGACCACTTGTGAGATCGCATCAGCAAAGTCGCTGACCATAGCGCGCGTAGTGTCACCAGCTTGACGCAGCGCAAAACCGATAATAATCGCCCATGCCAAGATACCGATATAGTTGGCATTGGCCACGGCATTGACAGGATTGGCGACTAGGCTCATTAGTAGGTTGGTTAGCACTTCTTTTAAATTGGCAGGCGGTACTTGCTCGATATCGGCATTGACTAAGACCATCTCGATTGGGAACAAGAAACTTGCACCTACGGCGGTCAATGCTGCCAAAAAAGTGCCAAAAATATACATGATAAGGACGGGCTTTACGTAGACCTCATCACCACTGCGCTGTTTACTAATAGCGGCTAACACCAGTACAAACACTAGTATGGGTGCTACTGCTTTAAGAGCACCGACAAATAAAGTTCCTAATATCCCTAAAGCTATACCAGCGCTAGGCGCCAGCCAGCCAATCAACACTCCTATGACTAAGCCGATAATAATCAGCGGCACTAAGCCTATTCGTTGATACATCGCTATCAATGAGCGCATCTTTATACCTCTAATAAAAACATTAGTAAAAAAACCACAGAACGCTAAAATAATCGGGTGATATTAGCATTTTTTGTAATATTCGCCTAATGCTCTGCTAGAAGATTATAAAGAGAAGTAAGATAAACTTTGGAGGTTTAGATAGATTATATAAGAGGATATGAGGAAAATTAGCGTTAGTGTAACGAGTTATAGAGAGTTATTTAAAATGAATCATTAACAAACAATCGATATATCAAACTTTAAAATGCGTCAACTCATAATCGAGCTGTTGGTAATGTTTATACTTATGGCGACCTTGGGCGACGCTATCGTCATCGGGTAAGATAATCTCTAGCAGTCGACTAGGCAGAGCGTTGCTCGTTGACGGGATATAATCAGTTAGAGGGCGGGGAGTCGTATTGATAACGATACCGCTAAAGTCTGGCGGCAGCTGTGATGCTAATAGAACAGGCGCTGTAGAATTAACAGCAGTACTAGCCGTTGTCTCACTATCGGCAGCGCTTAGTCGTTGATGCGGAATAAAACTAGCCGCATCATTGGCCCATAACGCTTCATCAAGCTCGCTGAGCAAAAGCTCGTTATCAGCAAGGATAACAAGCGACTGCGTACTCTTATTTAAAGCGGTTTGGGTCAGCTGACAAATAAAGCCCAAGAAATCTTGGGCTTTACTCTCGCTTAATACATAAAAACTAACGGTTAGTTTTGACATTTTTTGTACTTAAGCCTTATTAAATGTCCGATGATACAGCACTGTTTATGCCATATCGACGCTGTTTTTGAGATACTGCATAAACAGAGGTACTGGACGGCCGGTAGCGGCTTTTTCTTTACCAGAGTTCCATGCTGTACCAGCAATATCTAAATGCGCCCACGCTTGGCCTTCTTCCACGAAGCGCGATAAGAAACAAGCAGCAGTAACCGCGCCGGCACCTTTACCACCGATATTTTGCATGTCGGCAATAGGCGAGTCAAGCAATGACTGATACTCATCATCTAGCGGCATATGCCAGATAAGATCGCCAGATTGAGCGCTAGCGTTCTCAAGCTCGAACAGTACGTCTTCATCATTACTAAACACCGCTGAGCGTACATGACCAAGAGCGACGACACAAGCTCCGGTCAAAGTCGCCACATCGATAACCGCTTTTGGGTTATAGCGCTGGATATAGCATAAAGTATCGGCTAACACTAAGCGGCCTTCAGCGTCAGTATTGAGAATCTCAACCGATTTACCATTCATTGCTTTTACGATATCACCAGGACGCGTAGCTTCTCCTGATGGCATGTTTTCTGCACAAGCGAGAGCGCCGACGACGTTGATAGGTAGACGCGCTTCGCACAGCGCTTGGATAGTACCAAGGACCGAAGCTGAGCCGCCCATATCGAATTTCATCTCATCCATCGCCGCGCCTGGCTTGATAGAGATACCGCCTGAGTCAAAGGTGACGCCTTTACCGACTAAGACAATAGGCGCATCATTGTTAGCGCTTTTTTTAGTATTGGCTTTTAAAGGTAGCTTATCTGCAATCGCTTTTAGACCAGCCTTTGCAGTGGTGCTAGCGTTATCGCTATAAGTGGCTTTATGGTTGGCGGTAAATTTCGACTTACCTTGATACTCCATAATGACTAGCTTGCCCTCGCGAGCTGAGCCTCTAGAGACGGCTAAGAAGCACTCCATACCGAGCGCTGCCATCTCTTCTTCACCTAATACAGTGACTTTTAGGATATCAGAGTATTTTTTGCCAAGCTCCTGCGCTTGCTCTGCCATGTAGGCCGGGAAGCAGATATTACCAGGCTCGTTTGCGACATCGCGAGTTAAGCTTTGACCGACAAACACCGAATGCGCGAAGTCGAGAGCAGGCTGCAAGCTATCATCGGCAAGCAAATAGATATCGGTTAATACTGGAGTTGTTTGCTCTGATTTGTATTTATCAAAACGATAAGTCGCCGCTAACAGATTAAGGGTAAATTGGCTAAATTCATTTTCTTGTAAGGTATCGCCGAGTGCAATGGTCAAGGAAGAAACGCGTTTTTGCGTTGATTGATAAATGGTCTTAGCGATTTTTTGTAGGACGCTATGACTGAGTTTGTCGAGGCTGCCAACACCTACTAATAGTAGCTGTAGTGGATTGGCTTTGGTGGTTTTTTTATCACCAGCTAAGGCATAATCAGCAACCGTTTCACAGGCCTTACCACTGAAATGCGAGACTGCCATCAACTGCTCGATACGCTCTTGATAAGCTGTTAATGAGTCGCTTGCTAGGATGTTTTTGTTATTATCGACTAAGACGACTAAGCAGCTCGAGTCTTTATCTTTGGCTTCTTTTTTTAGTATTTTTTGAGTATGAGTTTTTGGGAGTTGTGCGGTTAACTTAATATTCATAGAGTCGTGTCCTTATTAGAGTTATGGGATTGGAATTATGAGTGAATAGGGCAAGTCGATCAGGAAACCCAAAGACCTACTTGAGCTTGTATTATAGTTTAGCATATAGAGGAGACGCTAACTGTTCCTTAAGCGTTAGGGAATGTTGTTCGCTGTCTATAGCTATCTACTTTAACTTTGGCTTTGCCAGTTAACGATTTAAGAGCACTAATCAATAGCATTATTACTAATTGATAGCATCGGTCGATAGTAAAGTGGCGAAGCTGTCTTGCAAAGCCGCCATAGCATTATTATGCACCACTGCTGCCTTGATCGTTTCTCCATTGACGTCAGGTAAGTCGCGAGTGGCACAGGCATCATGAAAGACGAAGTTCTCAAAGCCTAAGTCAAAAGCAGCTCTGACGCTAGAGCTGACGCACATGTGACTCATAAAGCCCACAAAAACGAGCTGTTTTTTGCTAGTGGCTTTGAGTAGCTCACCTAAATTGGTATCATAAAAAGCATTGGGATGTTTTTTACTAATAAGCTTTTCATTATCGAGCGGTTTTAGCTCATCGACGATAGCGACCTTAGTAGATAGTGGATCAAAGATGGGGCCGTTATCTTCGCCATGATGGGCGATATGAAAGAGCGGGATATTTTGTTGGCGAGCTTTATCGAGTAGTAATCGCGCCTTGTTGGTCGCTGCGGCTCCCAGCTCACCTAAAGGCATAGCACCGTTGACATATTCATTCTGAAAATCGATAAAGACGATAGCGCAGTTAGACCAGTCAAGGGTGCCAAACTTACCGCCGCCAAGCTCGAGCAAGGTAGCAGGACTTAAGTTATGAGTAGACATCGTATTCTCCATCAGTGAAATTTTTGAAATTATATTTCGAAATTATATTTTGAGTTTTTTAAATAGCTGCTTACTACTGTTTTGCTTTAATATAAAGTAATAGTAAATAGTAGCCAATTTACGCGCTTAAATTCTAACAAGTGCTTAGATTCTAACAAGTAATTGCGGCCTTATTTAGGGTGTGATACCAATGACAAACACTCGATGGCAAATAAAACACAAAACAAGACAGATAAGTTAGTGCAGTGATAGTGCTTTAATAAACGAGTTGCTAACTCGTTAAGCATTAACTATTAGACCTTTTATGAAAGGTTATTAAAGTGTAGTAACAATAAAACCGAGAAGGGGTTTACACACTTTTCACCGTCATTTTTTATAAAAACATGCTAGCATTAGCAGTTACGTTTGACGCTTATACTCGCTTTGCCCCATTTATCCAAATACCAAAAATCGCTTATGAGTTTGCACGATAGGGATATGTAAAAACATACCCTAGCGAACGACAACCCTTATCTAAGAGTCCTTATTGTGATATTACGCCGCTACATGACCCGTCAAGTTGCCTCAACGACCGCTTTGGTATTGGGGTTTTTGGTGGTGATGATGCTCGGTGGTCGTTTGATACGTTATTTCGGGATTGCCGCTGAAGGCAACTTAGATATCAGCTTATTATTCACCATTATTGGCTATAACTTGCCTTATTTTTTAGAGCTTATTTTACCTTTGGCGTTCTTTATAGGCTTGATGCTCGTTTTTGGCAGATTATATGTGGATCAAGAAATGGCGGTTATTAATGCTAGCGGCGTCTCACGCGGGAAGCTAGCTCGGCTGATAACGCCGCTGATTTTAGCGTTGTTTGTGGGAGAGGCTGCTCTGTCTATAGTCGGTAAACCTTGGGGAGTACGCTCTTCAGAGACGATTTGGCAGCAGCAAGCTTTGACTAGTGCTTTTGATTTGATCCGCCCTAAGGAGTTTATTAGTAGCGGGAATTATCATCTGTATGTGGGAAGTCTGAGCGATGATAAAACTCAGCTGCAGGATGTGGTACTGATCCAAACGGAACCGAAAAAACGATCGACCAAGCCCGCTAATAATGTCGCTCAAAGTATGCCGAATCAGACAGCTGACGAGAATGAGCTAGTCGAGCGCTTGCCTGTTGAAGATTTACCAAAAGAGCTCATCGCGAGTGCCAATCAAGTTGCGAGTAAAGACACTATTACCTTGGCTCGGCGCGCTGAACAAGTAGAGAACGGTGCAGGCGGGGTCACCCAATTAGATCTATTTCAGGGGCGGCGTTATGAAGTCGGTGCTGGTAGTCTAAAATATAATCAGATCGGCTTTGATCGCTACCGCATTACCTTGACTGAGTCCAAAGAAGAGGTGGTGACCGAGGATAATATCGAAACGCAAGCGATCGTACCGCTATGGCAAGCGGCAACGGGGAGTATGGCGATGCGTAACTCTGAGGCAAGGCTCGCGGCTCAAGGGGAGCTTGGCTACCGCTTTGCACTGCCTTGGCTGATGATTATCGCGCCTATGCTTGCCGTACCGCTAGCGCAAGTGCGCCCACGGCAAGGGCGCTGGCTACGATTATTTCCGGCTATCTTATTATTTGTTAGTTGTGCGCTCGGTATCATCTCGCTGAAAAACGCCGTTGCTAAAGGTAGTGTAAGCGTCTGGTCTTATGCTTGGTTAATAGTAGGGTTTATGGTTTTAGCGCTTTATATGAATTGGGGTAACCGCATTCAGCATCGACTGCGCTTTCGGTTGAGCGAAGAAAAGCACAACGATTTAGACCCTTTAAATGACTCAAATACAGGACCATTATAATGCGCTCCTCACTGTTTGCAGCTAAAAGTAAAGGTTTATCATTGGCAAAGCCGCCCAGTCAGCTAAAAGTGCTAAGCCGTTACGTCAAGCTCAACGCCTTGCTAGCGATTATCGCTGCGGTACTTGGACTGTGGGGCCTGCAGGTACTATTTTCTTACTTGTCTGAGCTTGATTCGCTCAGTGATAGCTATACGATGGGCGAGGCGCTCAAATATATCTTTTATCGCTCGCCTTACTTCTTGGAGCAGTTCGTTCCTACTGGAGCGCTACTTGGTGCTGTGGTTGGCCTCGGGCTACTGGCTAATAACAGCGAGCTGGTAGTCATGCGCGCCTCTGGCGTCAGCGTTTATCGTATCGTCGGTTGGGTGCTACAGCCCGCTTTATTATTCGTCATCTTAGCGCTGTTTATTAACCAGTTTGTATTACCTACTAGTAACCAACTGGCTGATGAGATCAATGATGACGACAGTAGCGCTCTGATTACCTCAGTGCGCGGCTACTGGACCATGCAGCCAAGCTTTAGCAGCGCAAAAGACACAGACGATCAGACAACGCTACAAAAAAATGGCAGTGATATCCTCTATATTGATTATGCGGATGTACAAGGCAATATCGGTGAGGTCAAGCGTTGGCATTTGGATGAGAATGGCAACCTACAAACTGCTATCCGTGCTGAGGGTGGCCAGTATACGGGGCGTCAGCTAATTGGGCGTACGAGCGATAATAAAGACGAGCAGTATCGCTATGACTGGCAGCTCAATAACATCACGAGGCTAACAATCAATCAAGGCTTTCAAAGCAGTCAACAGCTCGCTACTACGGATACTTTAAGCCTACCGTTTGCGCCTGAATCGGTGTACCTGTTGACCCGCGATCCCGAAGATTTGTCATTGACCCAGCTATATCAGCATCGTCAGTTTATGCAGCAGCAAGGTAAGCGGTCATTGACTCACGAGCTGGCGTTTTGGCAAAAATTACTATCACCGCTGTCGATATTATCGCTGGTGATAGTCGCGTGCTCTTTTGTTTTTGGCTCGCTACGCACGCACAGTTTAGGCCTGCGTATCGTCGTGGCTTTACTATTCGGGCTACTGTTTAGCTATATTCAAGACTTAGTTGGGTTTGTGTCGTTAGCCACAGGCTTTTCGCCATTTTTAATGGTGCTATTGCCGGTTATTGCTAGTGCAGTGCTCGGTGGCTATTTACTAAAACGACAAATGTAGCCGGCTAGGTGATTGATGCAAACAAAAATCCCGCTAAGACTGAATCGTTTTAGCGGGATTTTGCTGAGCGCTGTTTGTTTTTCTCAACAGACCCTATTCTTTAACTGCCATAGTAATAGTATAAGTCTTGCCTTGCTTGACCTTATCGCTATTACCGAACACCTCGGTAAACGAGCGCTTCATAAATTGGCGCAAGCCATTGATCGTCACTACATAAAAACGTCCGCCCTGACGCATGCGCGCATAAGCGTCGAGGAAGTACAGATAATGCTGCTCTTTGCCAACTTTGGCAGGCAAGTTCGACATCACTAGGCTAAAATCTTTATCTTTGGCGACTTGATTAAAGCCGTTAGACAAATGCACATCGACATTGCTCAAGCCATTTTTTTCGCAATTACGGCGCGCATATTCTACCGCCATAAAGTCCTTATCAATCAGCGTATGCTGACCATTCGGACATTCTCGCGCTGCTGTCATACCGAGCACGCCATAGCCGCAGCCTAGATCTATCGAATCATCATCGGCCTGAAAATCCACATAATCGAGAAGCATCAAGCTGCCATCATCGAGCTTTTGCGGCGAAAATATGCCCCAAGTTGTGGCAAAATCAAAAGGCTGTCCTAGCACGTCATCCGTAAAATGTATATCTTCGCGCCAGTGTTTGGCTTTTTCTAATAACTCTGCAGGGGGTTGATGGTTCATAGTATTCTCAATTTAGAGTGATAAAAAAGGGCGGTGCGATATGAGCATATGGCTCACGATTTGAGGCACGCATTATGACGAGTATTGTAACGGCAACGACGGTAAATTTCAGCGCCGATTGCTCAGCGCGTGCTTTATTTTTGCTTATTGGACTTAAACGGCTCAGAGAACTGCAAGATTAAAAAGCTTACGACCGATAAAATAATGGCAATCTCATAACGACTATACGCCACCGAAATACCGATAGCGCCTGTGTTCCACAGTCCTGCTGCCGTTGCTGTCCCCTTGACGCTACCGCTACTTTTAAAAATAGCGCCACCACCGATAAATCCCATACCGGTGATAATGCCATACATGATACGTGCCTCGGCATCGCCTTCTGAGTATATGTCGCGGCCGACGAGCATAAAGGCACAGGAAGCCACAGTGACTAAAGGAAAGGTGCGCAGGCCTGCGCCGCTGTCTTTCATCTCCCGATTGAGCGCGATGGGTAAGGATAAAATAAAAGCAATGCCTAATTGAAAGAAGTGATATTTCATCAAATCCATATCAATATCGAAGCCAAACATAACTTACCCCCTATTCCGAAGTGTCACACTATCCAGATCTTATTATAAAGTGTAGCGGCAACGGTGTCTGTTTTCAGTTATGGATGGTTAGAGATAGTTAGAAATCATGCAGGGAGGGGAACGCTTCCTTTGCTTATATTTGCAATAAGCTAGTGCTAATCGTGTAGGGTGGGTTAGCGACAGCGTAACCCGCCAAATTTAGAGTTAAAGCTATTAAGCAATGCGGGTTAGGTCTTGACTGCACTTTCTTTGAAAGCTTGACAAAACTAGTCTACCCTACGATTTATCCTCTTATCCTCTCAAATGCTTTTTTAATAAATGATCAAATATAAACGGACCAAAAGGTAAAAACGAGCCGAGCACACCAACAGGCAATGCCCAAAGCGGCATTCTTATTTTGCTAGCAGCAAACAGCAGCATCAAGATATAAGCGATAAATAATACGCCATGCGACATTCCGATATATTTCACCGCTTCAGGAATGCCAAGCATGTATTTTAGCGGCATGGCGATGCCTAGTAGCAATAAAAAAGACGTGCCTTCTAAGTAACCTATAAGGGTTAGCTTTTTGAGGACAGAGTTTTGACCCTCTGTTAGTACAGGTAGGGTCGATGGTTGCGCTTGTAACACTTTATGTTCCTTTTAAAATAATTTGAGTCGCGTAAGGAGATTAGTGGCAGCGTAATCTGTCGAGTTTAAGAATAGATTTATCAGAAAGGTGGGTGACTAAATCCTATACAAAAAATTCTCTTTAAGGGATTTTCTCTTGCGAGTCTAACGAAGCAGTGCCTCGTTTTAACGGCTCTTAACCCCTCGGATGATGCTCCGCATGCAGTTTCTGCAATCTCGCCGTTGCCACATGGGTATAAATCTGGGTGGTGGACAAATCACTATGCCCTAATAACAACTGCACGCTACGAAGGTCCGCGCCATGATTGAGCAAATGAGTGGCAAAGGCATGGCGTAAGGTATGCGGAGAGAGTTGTTTATCGATACTGGCGACTTTGGCGTATTTTTTCAGTAAGTACCAAAAGTTTTGCCGCGTCATATAGCCACCTTGCGCCGTCAAAAACACCGCTTGGCAATTGCCAGATTTCAGATGCGCAACTAGCTCGCCGCGACCATGACTGAGATAATCCTCTAAGGCGTCTGCCGCGTATTCTCCTAAAGGTACGAGACGCGTTTTATTACCTTTTCCGGTGATTTGTAGCCATCCGGCGTTTAGATTGACTTGCTCAAGTGCTAGGTTGATCAGCTCACTGACACGCAGACCGCAAGCATATAGCACTTCGAGCATCGCCTTGTCACGCAGACCGAGTGCCGTGCTGGTGTCGGGCGCGGCAAGCAGGTTATCGACATCGGCTTCCGCTAAGTCTTTAGGTAGAGGACGACCTAACTTTGGACTTTTGATCCGCTCGCAAGGATTATCTTCACGCAGATTACTGGCGATCATCCATAAGTAGAACTGGCGTAAGCTTGAGAGCATACGTGCTTGCGTGCGCGGGGTTTTGCCCTCGGCAGTGAGTTGTGATAAACAGTGCAGCACCTCATCGCTTTGCCATTGCGTCAGCGCTTTATGATGGGTCAACTCACAGCTTCGCAAATCGCGCACGTAAGCGTTGCGCGTACGCGTTGCTAGGCCGCGTGCGAGCATGGCTTGACGAAACTCAGTCAAATAGGTCGGCTCGTCATCGACGGCGAGCGCTTTGGGCTGACGCTGTTGTACGGCACGGTCGCGGCTCATAATCGGGTACTCAATGATAAAATACTAAATACTTTGCAAACACCATAGCGAAGTAATCTCGCTACTTCTTGCCACATATAATGGATCGGCTTCATTTTGACTACGACCGTGCTTGGGCTGCGTGTCGAGGCGATATTTTACCGTTAGTCCAGCATCGGCAATCCACCCTAATAGTTCTTCACGACTACGCAGTTGCAAGTGTTCAGCTAAGTCCGACAGTATCAACCAAACCTCTCCTTGATCGCTCAAATGTTGCTTTGCACCCTGCAAAACGCCACGCAGCATCGCACTATTGGCATCGTAAACTGCGTATTCAAGCGTTGAGGTTGGTTTGGCAGGCAGCCAAGGTGGATTGCAGACGATTAGATTCGCAGGCGGTACCTCTAGAGGGAACAGATCGGCTTGTTGAAGCTGAATGCTTGACAACCCTTGACGCTCAAAGTTCTCACTAGCGCATTTCAATGCTTGGGGGGTTAAATCCGTGGCAATGATCTGTGATATACCGCGCTGCGCTAAGACAATCGCCAATAAGCCTGTGCCGGTACCGATGTCATAAGCAATATCATGAACGGTAGGCAATGGCGCATCTAGCAATAGCTGCACATACTCATGACGAGTCGGCGCAAACACCCCGTAGTGCGGATAAATGGATAAGCCTAGCTCTTTAATCGGTACGCCTTTTTCGCGCCAGCCTGCTGCTCCTAATGCACCTTGCAAGTCACGAAATGACAGTACACACGACTCATCCTTTTTATCTATCTGTTTATCCAGTGGCCCAAAAGCTGCTAAGCAAGCGGCACTGATGTCAGGAGCACGGCGTAGTGAGCTGACATAATCAGCATCTAGCTCTAGTAGTAAGCGACTTAGGATACGTGAGCGCTGAGCGGTGGTTTGGCGCTGCTGATGAAAGAGGTTAGGTAGGTGTTTAGATGCGGACTCAATCGCACCCTCTGCATCCTTGGTAGACTGATTTGCAGCTTTTTTTGACTTGCGTTTAGTAGAGTTTTTCTCAGTACGCTCAATGCGACGAGTGATGGCTTGCAGTAATTGTCGCGCGTTATAAAAGTCGCCGCGATAGAGCATAGAAGTACCGGCGCAGGCTAATCGATAAGCGTCATCGGCAGTGGTTTTGTCATCGACGATGACTATCCGCGCAGGCGCAGCATGATCGCTAGCAGATAGCCAAAGAGCTTGCTGCAAGGTGTCGTTCTCGTACCACTCAATATGTTCTTTTGCGGTTAGCAACACATGATTTACCTTTTGCTAGTGAATGATATTTTTAAACGACCCCAGTTTTGCGCATTTGATAGGGTTTATGACTTCGACTTATCTTAACTAAGCGCTCTAAGCACTTTTTTTCTTTACTAAGTAGCGATATAGCGTCGCGTTAGTTGGTGCATCGCTGTCGCTATCGATAGTGATTTCATCAGGATCTACCTCTAAGTTGACGTCTTCAGCTAAGGTTTCTTGGCTCAAAAACTCATGGCCAAGATGACGACAGAAATTAGGAATATCGCGCGTCGTAGCCGGATCAGTGGCGAGTATTTCGATGACATCACCGCTATCGGCTTTACGTATCATGCGGTGCAGCATCATGACCGGCTCAGGGCATATCAGTCCTTGAGTATCGAGGTGATGATTGATGGGCGTAGGCGTAGTAGAAGTTGTCATAGTAATTTTTTAGTAATGAAGAGTTTAAAGGCGATTTTAGCTATCTACTGTATAGAAGGTTTTGAGATGTTTTTAAAGTCAAAATTAGCTTTGCTCAAGCGTTTCGGTTTCTTTTTCAGCTTGCAGGAAATCAAAGAAACGCTTAAAACTCACTCTAAATAAAAATGCCACCCCAAGCCAAGAGGCCAGTCCTAACCAAGCGGTATCAGCGAATAATAAGCCGCCTAGCAAGATAATCGTTGAAACACCAATAGTCATAATCACCATTGACGATTGACTAAGGCGATAGCGATAGATGATAAAGGCATCATAAAGGGTTATGGGAATCGTCAAAGCCACTAAAATAAACGGCAAATTATAAAACAAGCGATACAAGAGCTGATTATCATGAAAAACTTTGATACTAGCAATAGTACCAAAGACCACAAAAGCGACTAGCGCCGCGTAAATCATATAAATGGCGATTTTATTGGCCTGTTGCGCGCCTTTGATACGGGCGATAGCTAGCGGCGGTATGCCATAGGTATTGGTTTGATTTGACTCAATGCTCATAAGATCAGTTGGTTTTCCATCAGGGTAAAAGGGCGTCTGTTAATCGGGTTTGATGCTATCGATAGCCATCGCACTGCTAGGATCGGCAAAATAAGTCGAGAGCAAAATACAAGCCGAGATGTCATCGATAGCGTCGCGCTCGTCGTCGATCCAGCCGTTCTCCCATGCTGTAGCGCGTGCTTCTACCGACGTTAGGCGCTCATCGCACAGACTCACCACGACGGGCATGTGTTGTTCCATCAATCTGTGTGCCAAGCGGCGAGCGAACTTATGCGCACGGCGAGAGAGCATCGAACGACTACCATCCATATTCAGTGGCAGACCAACGATAACTTGGGTGACGCCCCAAGTCTTGATGATACCTATGAGATTATCCCAATCCGGCTGACCGTTATTCATGGCTAAGATATCGAAGGCGCGCGCGGTTTCAGTAATGCTATTGCCTAGCGCCATGCCCATCTTTTTTACACCATAATCTAAGCTCAAAATCAGATGTTCTTTTGGTTGCACCTCTAAAGCTGCAAGGGAATTGCTGTCATCAGTGTTTGCCACATCTATACACAAAGATTTGTTTTTTGTGACTGAGATACTATCTACCATAATAAGCTATCTACCCTAATAAGAGCGTTTTTCTATCATTAATTATCACTATCAAGCATTTTTAACTTATCAAGCATGACCAATATCACTACTCAAATAATCAAAGTTTACCCCGAGTTTGTCAGCCGCCAACTGCCAACGCGCATCGAATGGCGCATCAAATAAGATAGTAAGATCGGCAGGGCAGACGAGCCAGTCGCCATTATTGAGCTCATCTTCTAACTGTTTTTTGCCCCAGCTGGCATGCCCTAAACACAGCTGATAATGACCGACGCCTTGACCGACAGCGATACGCTTGAGTACATCTTGGCTAGTGGTAATACAGACATTCTCAGAGATAGCGAAGGAGGACGCCCACTGCGGCTGACCGGTATGCAGCACAAAGCCAACCTCAGGATACATAGGTCCGCCCTCAAGCGCTAGGTCTTCCATCACTTGTGGATCGGTGACTTCGATGTTTAAGTCTTCTAGAAGCTTGCCCACATTGGCTTTTTCTAGCGGACGATTGACCATCAGCCCAAGTGCCCCATGCTTATCATGGCGACAGATATAGATCAGCGCCTGCTCAAACCTCGGGTCTGGCAGCTCAGGTGCCGCAATCAAAAAGTGATGAGTCAAATTTGCAGTAGACATAGATACAAGGACAACATAAAAGGGTAGACACTACTATATGGCGATGTTAACGCGAAAATCAACAAGCGTTTTGAGGCAAACGCTAGACCAAATCAAAGGGGTTACTTAACGTCAGTCAACAAGCTACGCGCATGATCGCGCGTGACCTCAGTAATCGTCACCCCGCCTGACATTCTCGCCAGCTCATCGACTTGCGCACTACCGGTCAAGATCACCAGCTCGCTTTGGGTCTGCTCGTGATGATGCTTTTGTACTAAGATATGCTGGTGCGCTTGCGCCGCTACTTGCGCTTGATGGGTGATGGCAAGTAGCTGCTGAGTCTGCCCGAGGCTACGTAGTAACTCGCCGACCACTTGCGCGGTACCGCCGCTGATACCGACATCGACCTCATCAAAAACCAGCATCGGCTTGGCAGCATTATTATCACTACTGGTCGCTTGCAGCACTTGCATCACTAGCGCCATCCGCGACAGCTCGCCACCAGAGGCAATCTTATGTAGTGGCTGCATCGGCATACCGACGTTAGCGCTAAAGAGTAGCTCAATATCGTAGCAACCCTGCGCGTTGTAAGCGGATTCAGTTATCTTTTTAGTAAACACAAATTCGCAGCGCGCATTAGGCAGCGCTAAAGGCTGCAGCTGTGCCACTAATTGCGCGCAGATAGCAGGTGCGGCTTTGGCACGCGCTTTGTGTAGATTTTTAGCACTAGTAAGATACTCTTGCCAAGCTTCTGCAATTTGCGCGGCTAAAGCGTCGCTTGTCGGCTCGTTTTCTAACTGCTCTAATTGCTGTTGCCAGTCATTAGCTTCATCGATTAAGTCACTGGCAGGCAAGCTGTGTTTACGAGACAGACGATGACCGAGGCTGATTAAACTATCCAAAGTTTGCAAGCGCTCAGGATCAGGCAATTGCTGCTCAGCATAGTCTGAGAGCAGGGCGGTCACTTCCGTAATTTGCTGCTGCGCTAGATGCAGCTGCTCAGAAGCTTGCTCAAAGGTCTGACTGACGCCGAGCTGATTGTCGCACAGCTTAATCGCTTGACCAAGCAAGGTCATGACATCGGGCTCATCGCTATCGTTATCAAGCAAATGCAAACCGTGACTGGCTTCTGTCATCAGCGCTTCGATGTTTGATAGCTCTTCGTGCTCGGCTTCGATCTCGCTATAGTCTACGGCTAGCAGGGGCGCGATATCCGCCAATTGGCTTTGCAATAGTTGGATGCGATCTTGACGCTGGGCGGCGCGGCTAGCGATCTCATCAGCGCGGCGCTTGAGCTGCTGATAGTGCTGATAGCTGGTAGCGGTTTGTTCAGCGAGTGACGTGGTTTGTGCCATTGCATCTAACCACTGCACCACGAACTGTGGTTTTAATAGGGCTTGCTGGGCGTGCTGGCTATGAATATTGACCAATAAGACGCCTAGGCTTTTGAGTTCTGCTAAGCTCACGGGCGCACCATTGAGCCAAGCTTTTGAGCGACCACTATTACTCAGCTGGCGACGAATGAGCACTTCAGGCTCAGCCAATTCACGCTCGTTATCCGCGAACCAGTCGCTAACGAGGCTGTTATGAGTCACATCGAACTGCGCGTAGATATCAGCATGTGCGGCTCCATGACGCACCATAGCACTATCAGCGCGCTCGCCTATACATAAGGATAGCGCATCGAGCAGCAGGGATTTACCAGCACCAGTTTCGCCAGTGATGACATTGAAGCCCTCGGCCACGCTCAGCTCATGCTCAGCGATTAGCGCAAACTGGTACAAGGTTAATGATATCAGCATCAAAGCCTCTCATAGTAGACAATAGGAAAGATCGTAAATTGCGGCTTTTATCATAAATCGCGCCTCTTAAGAAGGATAAAAACGCAGTATTTATTTTTGATGACAAAGCGCATTATTATAGGGGAATATAAGCCGATATCAGCAAATAGATACAATTTTGTGTAAGCTGGTATTTATAACCAGTTGCACGCCCTAATAAGCCACTATAATAATTTTTACTTATTTTACAATACTCTAGCGATGATGACTGACTTTTCTGTTTCTAAGGACAATATTGGGACAGTGTCTGTGCAGTCGCAAGCTGGTACTCTACAAAGGACAAGGGCTTGAATAAATTAACAAGATTTCATTGCTGCTTTAACAAACTTTATAGAAATAATGTGGTAGCATAATCTCATCAAAATACAAACGTACACTTTATTAATAGTCATACCGAACCACAGTTATTAAGCTATAAGAACGGCAAGACTGAGCACTTCGGTGCCTTGTTATTGAGCCCTGTCACTTTATCCCTATTTAGCTTGGTATTGCCTTTTAGCAGTATGGTTAGGCTCTGCTCGTTGCCTTAGCGACTAAGTGAAAGCAGGCAGTAGTCATCGTCAGTCTATTGATATTTTGATGAAGCACTTATTTTTTAGTTTAGCAATAATTATTTGATAAGGAAGCCCCTATGTCAGCGGCAAAGTTTACCAATGTAACCGTCAATGCTCAGGCCACAATATCCTATGATGGGCGCTGTTCTAGTCACACTATCATGTTCGAGAGTGGTCAACATAAGACCTTAGGGGTTATCCTACCCTGCGACAGCAGCGTCGAGCAGTACCACTTTAGCACTAATACTTCTGAGCGTATCGAAATCATCAGCGGCGAGTGTGAAGTCAAAATCAATGGCGATGAAGACTTTAGTTACTACCGCGCCGGTCAGTCTTTTGTGGTAGAAGGCAATAGTAGCTTTAATTTGCGTACTGAAGAGATCGTGCAATATGTTTGCCATTTAGAAGGATAAGGGCTTTTATAGGTATTCAGAGTCATTGAAGAGGACAAGGTGTAGAATGAGGTTCAATTAGCTTTGTCCGGTGATCAGCTCAGTGGCTAGCTTTCAGTATATAAAAATGAGTACGTAAAAACCAGTATATAAAAAGAGACATATAAAATCAGTAAGGTTTTATCTGTCTTTTTTTTAATTTTGGTGGTTAGCGAAGAATGCGACTAAGCGCTTGAGAGCCAAGCTCATTTATCAGTGATAATATTCAATAGGTTCAATTATGGCAAAACCCAACTATTTTTATGGCATTCATGCTATCGATGCTTTACTCGAGCATCGTCCGCTTGATGCGCTAAGTCTATTCGTGCAGCAGGGCCGTGAAAGCGACAGCCATGTTGCCGCTATCATGACAAGCGCTCAAGATAATGGCGTCAGTATTCAGCTGACCCAAAAAGATAAGCTCACGCAATTGTGTGGCAGCCCGCAGCATCAAGGTGTCGTCCTGCATGCAAGGCCGTTGGCTTTTGCTGATGAAGCTGTGCTAGATAAAGTAATAGCGCAGGAGGACTGCTTGTTATTGGTGCTCGATCAAATCACCGACGCTCATAACTTTGGTGCTTGTTTGCGTACTGCGGTAGCGATGGGCGTTGATGCGGTGGTTTGTCCTAAGCATCATGCTGCAAGCTTAACCCCAACCGTAGCTAAGGTTTCCGTTGGCGCCGCTGAGATGATGCCGATTATCAGTGTGACTAATTTGGCGCGTATGCTTGCTCAGATTAAGAGTGCTGGCGTTTTTGTCTTTGGCACAGCGCTAGATGAGACTGCAAAACCGATACATGAAGCGGATATGACCGGCAAGACAGCGCTGATTATGGGCTCTGAAGGAGAAGGGATGCGTAGGCTGACGCTTGAGAGCTGTGACGAGCTGGTCTATATCCCTATGTCAGGCAATGCGCATGGTAATTTGCAAAGCCTGAATGTCAGCGTGGCGACTGGTATGGCGCTATACGAGATTAATCGGCAGCGCACTACTTAAACTGCTGGGCAAGGGCGAGATAGGTTTGGTGCAGGGGCTCAAGTTGCAAATGTAGGGCAGCGATATCACCATCATTAACAATGACGTCATCAGCGTGACTATTGCGCTCTTCACGGCTGAGCTGATTGGCCATAATCGCCTTAATTTTTGGCACACTTTGCGCGTCTCTTAAGCTCGCCCGCTCAAGCTGCGTACTCTCGCTCGCATCAACGACTAAGATGCGTTGGCATAGATTAGCCAGACCTGCTTCAGCGGCTTCTATCAGTAGCGGCGCTGATAGAATAATATACTCAGAAGTACTAGCCGCCAGCTGCTCTTTTGCCGCCTCTCTGATTGCCGGATGGGTAATCGCTTCAAGCTCCATGAGCGCTTCAGGATAAGTAAAGACATGCGTTCGCACAGCCGCGCGATCCATCTCACCTTGTCCGTTAATGGCCCAATCACCAAATTTCTTTTGAATCTTACGTAGAGTAGCGCTCCCTTTAGCGACGACCTCGTGAGCGATGACATCGGCGTCGATGATATCTATGCCTTTTGCTGCGAACCAATCGCTAGTCGCGGATTTACCACTGCCTATACCACCGGTTAAACCGACGACTAGTTTACTGTTTTTATACTTTTTCATAGTCTGCGGACCAGCAGCGGAATCATGAGTATAAGATGGCGAGGAGGAGCGGTCAGTGATAGTCATAAGAGTAGCTTATTTAGCGAATAGAGAAGAGCGGACATCATCGAGGACGATATCCGAGCAATAGTACGATTAGAGTATAATCTTAACGGTTATAACGCATAAGGTTGTAGATATTGCTTTACTGTATTGTAAGCCTAGCGCACCCTATCAGGCGTACATGCCTAAATACCAATTAACGATGTCTGCTCCGTATAACAAAGCAATAATGCCAGCAATAGCAATATAAGGTCCAAAAGCAAACGGCTTACTTTCGCCCTGTTTTTTCATCAAGATGATACCAACGATAGAACCTAATAAGGAGGACAACAGAATAATCAAAGGTAGCATCATTGGCCCAAGCCAAGCACCAAGTACCGCGAGCAGCTTAAAGTCGCCTTGACCCATACCCTGCTTTTTGGTAATAAAGTAAAAGACTTTGACCACTATCCACAGCGATAAAAACCCAAGCAATAAGCCCCAAATCGCTTGCGTAGGACTTACAAACCAGCCTTGCGAGTTTACCGCTAGTCCCAATCCTGCTAAGGGAAAGGTTAGCCTATCGGGCAATAATTGCGTATCGAAGTCTATCCCTGTCAGCGCAATCAGCGTCCAAACCAATATCAGCGCGGATAGACCAACAGCCGTCACCCCAAAATGATAAATTACTAACACTGATAACAGAGCAGTGACTAGCTCAACTAAAGGATAACGCACGCCAATATTCGCTTTGCACGCAGAGCAGCGACCGCGCAGCGCCAGCCAGCTGATTAAAGGTATGTTCTCATACCACCTGATTTTATGAGCGCAGTGCGGACAACGCGACGCGGGATGACTTAGGGTGATAGGTGTATCGTTTGCCACTGTTTGGGCCAAAACAGTCGAATGCTCAGGCGTGATATCTGATTGCTGCGACATAAACTCACTGCACTCTTGTCGCCAAGAATAAAACATCATCAGCGGCATACGGTGTATAACGACATTCAAAAAACTGCCCATACATAGGCCTAATAGCCCAAACACTATGAGCGCGACGCTCATATTATTTTGTAATAACTCTAGCAATTGCATTAACACTGGCCTTTAAGGGATTGCTGTTGCGTGACGGTTTTTAACCTACCACAGAACCCATCTGGAAAATCGGTAAATACATAGCAATGACGAGGCCACCCACTAATACACCGAGCACAGCCATAATTAGCGGCTCCATCAGACTTGTGAGGCCATCGACGGCATTATCCACCTCACTCTCGTAATGACTGGCCACTTTATCGAGCATCTCCTCCAAGCTTCCAGATTCCTCACCAATACCGACCATCTGAATCGCCATACTAGGGAATAAGTTGGTTGAGCGCATCGAAAACTGCAGCTGCTGACCGGTTGACACGTCGTTTTTGATTTGCTGAGTGGCATTATAGTACACCACGTTATTAGTCGCACCAGCGGTTGAGTCTAAAGCATCGATTAGCGGCACACCGGCGGCGAAAGTCGTCGATAGGGTGCGAGAGAAACGGGCGATAATCGCTTGATAGGCAATGTTACCAAAGATAGGCAGTTTTAAGGTCAAACGATCTAAAAAGTCGCGGAATTTTTTCGATCTTTTCTTCGCTTCAGAAAATCCAACGATAGCGGCACCAATGATGACAATTAATATAAACCACCAAGACTGCATCCATTCGGACATGCTGACTACCATTTGTGTAAATGCAGGAAGTTCTGCGCCAAAAGAGCTAAACAGATCTGAGAATACCGGCACCACTTTGATCAGCAAAATCATCGTCACAATCACGGCCACTACAATAACCGCTATCGGATATTTCATCGCTTTTTTGATTTTTGATTTGAGTATTTCGCTTTTCTCTTTATAGGTAGCGACGCGCTCAAGCATAGTCTCAAGCGCCCCTGATTGCTCGCCAGATTCTACGAGCGAGCAAAACAGATCATCAAAGTAGCGGGGATGTTTACGCAAGGCAGCAGCAAAAGTGCCACCTGCTTCGATATCGGCTTTAATCGATAACACCAAGTCTTTCATACTCGGGTTATCTAGCGAATCGGCGACAATCTCAAACGACTGCGTTAAAGGGATACCGGCCTTAATCATCGTCGCTAGCTGCCGCGAAAAGATAGCAATATCGATAGGCTTGATGGCTTTTTTAAAAGTAAATAAAGCTTTTGGCTTCTTCTTAATGCCTTTGACCACAATGCCTTGCTTGCGTAAAGTCGCTTTTGCTAGCTCCAAGCTACGACTGGTAGTCTCGCCTTTAACTTTTTGTCCACGGCGATTAACCCCGTCATAGACGAAATCTAACAGCATATCCGTTTTAGCTTTTGCCATCTGTCTCTCCTAAAAATCCATCCGACTGGGGCAGTCTAAGTCATGCAAGTTGACTATCGACAATCTATTCGCTTGAATAGCTAGCAATTTTTGCAAGCTATCACTATCGTTTAAAGGCATAAAGTTAGCAAGACCAAGTCCTATTTTATAATAAAATGACCATCATAGTGAGTACTCATTTTATTTTGCTATCGACCTACAAGATCGGCTTAGTCTTTGACTAACAGGTGCGTTTTTATTCAGAAGTAACACGCAGCATTTCTTGAATGGTGGTTGTGCCCTGTAGTACTTTCATAATACCGGAGCGCCGCAAGTCACGAAAGCCACTTCTAAGCGCGGCATCCTTAATATCGATAGCGTTGCCATCCTCCATAATAATGCGCGAGATCTCTTGATTCACTTTCATAACCTCATAAATACCGACGCGACCCCTGTAGCCCTCGCGGCACTCATTACAGCCGACTGCCTCATAAATAATATGATTTGGATTGTCCAAATCATTATCGGTAAAGCCAATCTCCAGCAGACTCTGACGCGGAATTTCGATAGGCTTTTTGCAGCTTTGACATAAGCGCCGCGCTAATCGCTGCGCGATGACTAAGTTGACCGAAGTGGCGATATTAAAAGACGCCACCCCCATGTTTTTTAGGCGCGTTAAAGTCTCAGGGGCGGAGTTGGTATGCAAGGTGGAGAGTACTAAGTGACCTGTTTGCGCCGCTTTGATGGCGATTTCAGCCGTTTCTAAGTCTCGAATCTCACCAACCATAACGATGTCAGGATCTTGACGCAAAAATGACTTTAGGGCGTTGGCAAAAGTAAGACCGACCTTTTGATTGACGTTGACCTGATTGATACCTTCAAGGTTAATCTCGACTGGATCTTCAGCGGTTGAAATGTTGGTCTCACCGGTATTAAGGATATTAATACCTGTATATAGCGATACCGTTTTACCTGACCCCGTCGGACCGGTAATCAGTATCATGCCTTGCGGTTTATTTAGCGCTTCTAAAAACATCTCCTTCTGATCTGGCTCATAACCTAGCGCCTCGATACCCATCATCGCTGAGGAAGGGTCTAAAATACGTAGCACAATCTTCTCGCCAAACAGTGTCGGCAGTGAGTTTACCCGAAAATCGATGGCTTTATTTTTGGAGATTTTCAGCTTGATACGACCATCTTGTGGCACACGGCGCTCAGAAATGTCCATTTGTGACATAACCTTTAGGCGCGCAGCGATTTTACTGGCAAGCTGTACCGGCGGATTGGCCATTTTCTGCATGACCCCGTCGACCCGAAAGCGCACTCTATAGCTCTTCTCATAAGGCTCAAAATGCAGATCGGATGCGCCCATACGGATGGCATCGACGAGCATCTTATTGATGAATTTGACCACTGGCGCTTCATCGACACTAGTATTGAGCTGAGTCTCACCATCCTCTTCCTCGCCGCTATCTTCAAAATCAACGTTGAGATCGCTATCTGCAAAACCGCTAAAGCTCTGCATAGTATCGGCGTAGGTTCTGTCGATACGCTGCTTGAGTTTATCCTCTTCTACAATCACGGTGGCGACTGACAGGCGAGAGTTGAAAGCAATAGCGTCAATAGCGTCGATGCGGGTCGGATCGCTTAGCGCGACAAATAGCTGCTGTCCACGTTTGAAGATAGGTAAGGCGTTGAACTTACGCACGATGTTCTCATCAACCAAATCTTTTGGCACGATGTCTTCATCTAGAGTGTTTAAATCAAATAAAGGATCAGCAAATGACTCTGACAGTAGCTTGGCAAGCTCATAAGCATTAGCCATTTTATGCTCTACTAAATAAGGCACAAGCCCCACTTGCTGTTGCTGCGCTTCGGTTTGCGCCGTTTGCATATTCGCTTCGCTAACCACGCCTTCACTGATTAGTTGTTGCGCAAGACTACCAAACTTACTGACAGCGGTAGACATAACCCCTCCTTGATGTGGCAGCTGCCAAAAATGACAACCAATATAAACGATTTCGGCTATTGATTCTTTGATGGTATTTATTTAATAGCACGCATTTTTGAAATTTTGAGACTCTGCTGAAAATTTTGATGCATGAGCACTCATTAACTTGTCCTAATTATATGTAAAAATACTATAAAAAACAGAACTGTTTAAGACGCTAAAGAATATGAAGTATATTGTAGCTCTTTATAGAGTCAAATCCTTATACCAGCGATATAGCGGCAAATGGACTCTAGTAGAATAGCTGACAAGAGCCTTGTACTCGAAGTTGGCTGCTACTATAGCACTTGCCAAATATTTGTTATACTGGCGCCCATAATAGCCATATTGGCAATGACAGATGACACAAGGTGGACAAGTTATGCAAGCTTGGGTAATTGGCAATTGGAAACAAAATCCGGCAACAATCAAGGACGTCAATACGTTACTAGATAATTTATTATCGGCGTCTCAAGACAACAATACCGATCATCAGTCCTGTCAGCTAATGGTGGCGCCAAGCTGCGTCCACCTTGCTGCAGTCAGCGCGCGCTTGCAAAACGCCTCCATCCAAGTGAGCGCTCAAGACGTCAGTGCTCATAGTAGCAGTACTGGTGCTTATACGGGTGATTGCTCGGCGCAGCAGGTCGCGGATGCTGGTGCTAACTGGACGCTGTTGGGGCATTCTGAGCGTCGTCAGTATCATCATGAGTCTAATGATAGCTTACTAGCCAAACTGAACTGCGCTTTTGCTCAAGGCCTTGGGGTGGTGCTCTGCATCGGTGAAACTCAAGAAGAGTATGACGCTAAGCAAACCACTAAGGTACTCGATGAGCAGTTAATGGTTCTCAAAAGCTTGCTACAAACGGACTCTGTCCAGCCGCAAGAATTAGCCAAGCGTTTGATTATCGCTTATGAACCCGTTTGGGCGATTGGCACTGGCAAAGTGCCTACGGTGAGCGAAGTCAGCGCTACTCATCAGCATATCAAACAACAAATCGCTAGTTTCGCGCCAGAACTACCAAAGATTACTGTGCTATATGGCGGTAGTGTCAATGCTGATAACGCTGATAGTTTTGCCGCAAGCGCTATGATAGACGGCGCGTTAGTAGGCGGCGCCTCATTAAAGGCCGATAGCTTTTTGGCGATTGCCGACGCTTTTACTCACGCTAAAGGTTAGAGGCTAAAAGCTGAAAGTTAAAATAATACTAAAAAAACAGTACCAGAAATCGGCGATATACTAGCGGGCGTAGCTTGACTTATATCAAAAAGCCTTGCCAGTTATTGAAAGTGGGTTTAACACCGCCCTTGTAATCGTGTACAATGCGCCTTATTTAAAGTCTTTGTTTTATAGCCTTTGTAATTTTATCAGTCGTCATTATGCGGCAGAAGAGGACACCATGTTTACTTTTATACTAGCCCTGCATATTATCGTGGCTATCGCCATGATTGGCTTGATCTTGATACAGCATGGCAAAGGGGCTGATGCTGGAGCTTCTTTCGGTGCCGGCTCTTCTGGAACGGTTTTTGGCGCAGCAGGAACGGCTAACTTTTTGACCCGTGCTACGGCGGTGCTGACGGTAATATTTTTTATTACAAGTATGGTACTAGCTGTCCATGCGCGCGAACAAGCGGAAGATCAGTTTCGTTTAGATGCGCCAGTTTCAGCGCCACAAACCCCGCGTCCGTTAACGCAAAATCCTCAGCAGTAGTTATTTTTACGAGCACCCCTTGCTATTTGTAAGGGTTAGTTTTACAATGCTTGCCTGTTTTTATGATGTTTTATCTTAGTGGTGCTGACCTCAAGCATGGCGCTTATTATAAAATAAGCCGTAAGGTTAAAGCAGTAAACGATAACCGTTGATAATACCAGTAGACGGTTAGCGATAAGCGATTGTGGTGGAATTGGTAGACACGCCATCTTGAGGGGGTGGTGGCGCAAGCTGTGGGGGTTCAAGTCCCCCCAATCGCACCAATTGAATGAGCAGTTTGTAGTTTAATTTAGTTATAGCAGTGTCGTTATAGCAATTTTTAATTTAAAGTTTATTTTAGATAAAGATTGACAAGGTGATAAAACCTCCCTATAATATGCATTCTAAATTGTTGCGGGGTGGAGCAGTCTGGTAGCTCGTCGGGCTCATAACCCGAAGGTCGTTGGTTCAAATCCAGCCCCCGCTACCACTTTTTAATACTGATGTTTATACACTAATATTCTGTTGTATTGAGATATCAGTGTCGATTAGCCCACCATTATGTTTGTGGGTTTTTTTGTATCTGAGGCTCAGCATTATTAGCTCGGTACTATCAGTATAATATCAGTATCTACTATACGTTTTAGCTAAGAAGAATAGGGTTAACGCGATACTCTAATCCTACATGACAGCATAAAATATTTGCCATCATTTGCTACCGATCCCTGCTGATTGCTATGTTACGAGACTCGTAAGCAATACTATCTTTTGCTCTATTCTTTACTACGTTGTCCTTGAAGATAACAATTTAATCCCTAATATGGTTCACTAGGTACTAGCGGCATTGAGTATTATAATCAGCCTCTATGGTGATCAGCGCGTCGCTACTACAAACCATCGATAAGTGAACAGGAAAATATAAATAAATTATGAAGCTTTCGACCAAAGTTGCAGAATTGACTACGATTATTGCGCCTGCTGTAGCGGCTTGTGATGTCGCGCTCTGGGGTATTGAATTTGCGCCACAAGGTAATCGCTCCTTATTGCGCATTTATATTGAAGCCTTGCCTGAAGAGCAAGCGCAGGATAAACACGTCACTATTGAGGACTGCGCAGCGGTCAATCATCAGGTGAGCGGTGTGCTGGAAGTGCATGATCCTATCGCTGGTGAGTTTGTTTTAGAAGTTTCGTCTCCAGGCTTTGATCGCGCCTTTTTCTCAGATGAGCAGATGCGTGATTACATAGGCCAAACGGTCAGTTTGCGTTTGATCTCTGCGATCGGGCAAGGTGATAAAAAGCGCCGCAAAGCCACCGGTAAACTCGATAGTATGAGCGAGACTACTTTGCAGCTGACCACGAGCGATGGTGAGCAATTTGAGATCGCACTGAGTAATATTGACAAAGCCAACTTAATTTATGAAGATGATTAATGCTTAACATTAGCAAACAGACAATAACATTTAAGCCAATTATAAGATGATAGGACAGGTATAGCATGAGTCGTGAAATTTTAACGGTAGTAGAAACCGTCAGTAATGAAAAGGGCTTAAATCCTGAAGATATCTTTGAAGCTATTGAAGATGCTTTAGTGGTCTCAACCAAAAAAAAGGTCTATACCGAGCAGCCTGAAGTAGCGGTTCGCGTAGCCATCGATCGTGATACTGGTGATTATGATACCTATCGCTATTGGACAGTGGTGGCTGATGAAGACCATGAGATGCCAGCTTGTCAACTTGCTATTACCGATCTTGATCAAGACGAATGGTCAATTGGCGATGTGAAAGAAGAGCAGATAGAGTCGATTGAGTTTGGTCGTATTGCAGCCACGCAAGCTAAGCAAGTCATCATTCAAAAAATTCGTGAAGCGGAACGTGCACTAGTAGCGGATGCTTTTGAGCCGCGTATTGGCGAGATGATGTATGGCGAAGTCAAAAAACAGACTCGTGATGGCTATATCGTTGATTTAGGCGATAACGCTGAAGGTTATTTATCACGCGATCAGATGTTGCCCCGTGAGCAGCTGCGCGTCAAGTCGCGTATCAATGCCATTCTTTATCATGTCAACCGTGATAATCGCGGCGCGCAGTTATTATTGTCGCGCACCCATCCTGAGATGCTCTCAGCCTTGATGCAAAAAGAAGTGCCTGAGATTGCAGAAGAGATCATCGAGATTCGTAATGTCGCTCGTCTGCCGGGTACTCGTGCTAAAATAGCCGTGAAGACCAATGATAATCGTATCGATCCGGTCGGCGCTTGTATCGGTATGCGTGGTACTCGTATCCAAGCGGTGCAGCAAGAGCTCGACGGCGAGCGTATTGATGTAGTGGTCTGGTCAGATGATCCGGCACAATTCATCATCAGTGCCTTAGAGCCTGCGGATGTGAGTAGTATTATCCTTGATGAAGATACTAAGACCGCTGATATCATCTTTAGCACTAATGATCAGCTGGCCCGCGCTATTGGCTCACAAGGTCAAAACGTGCGACTGGCTTCTGAATTAACGGGCTATAAGCTCAATATGATGCTAGAAGAAGAGTATCAGCAGCGTCAACAAGATGAGACCAAAGCCTTTATTGATCTCTTCTATGATCGTTTAGAGGTTGACCAGGATCTAGCGCAAGCCTTAGTCGATATTGGCTTTACTAGTATCGAAGAAGTGGCTTACGTGCCGGTAGAGACTTTCTACGATATCGAAGGGCTAGATGACGAAGCGATTGACATGATTCAAGAGCGCGCTAAAGAAGTCGTCATCGCAGAAGAGCTGGTCAAACAACAAAACATGAAAGAGCCTAGCCAAGAGCTGCAAGATCTAGAAGGGATGACCGTCAGCTGGGCCTATAAAATGGCACAAAAAGACATCATCACCGTCGATGATTTGGCAGAGCAGGCAGTATTTGATATCGAAGATATCGAAGGCTTAGACTCCGAGACCGCAGGTAAGCTTATCATGAAAGCTCGGGAATCTTGGTTCAATGAATAGGTATTAGGAGCATATCGCTGTCTTTTGGTGGTATGCTATCGATAACTAAAGGCTGGCTTGCGATATAACAATCAAAACCAGCCTAAGCGCAATCATTTGTAGCCAACAACTGAATTGAATATATAGCAAATAATAGACAGTAGGTGATAATCAATGGCAGATAAGACCGTCAAAGAACTGGCAGACATGGTAGGCAAAACCGCTAGTGCTGTACAGCAGCAATTGCAGGATGCTGGGCTACCTGCTCGCGGGGAGGATGACTCAGTCACCGAACTTGAGCAAGAGAAGTTGGTGGCACATTTAAAACAAAGTCATGGCCAACAAGAAAAGCGTCGCATTAGTCTCAAATCTAAAACGACTAGTACCGCTCGCGTGACTGGCTCTTCAGGTAAATCTAAGAGCGTCAACGTAGAGGTGCGTAAAAAGAAAGTCTTCGATAAGCCCAATCCAGAAAAAATGGCTGAAGAATTAGCGGCGCGCGAAAAGGCAATGGCTGAAGCAAAACAGCGCGCTGAAAAAGAAGCAGAAGAGCGTAGCGCTGCTAAGAAAAAAGCAGAAGAGCGTCAAGCGGCAACTTTAGCTGCAATGCGTGCAAGCCTCGGCTCGAGTAAAAGCTCAGAAGATAAGAGCGATGATGTCGCCGCTTCTGTTGTGGTCAAAAAAGGTGGCAAAGCCGCTAACGATATAAAAGCGAAAGAAAAGAAAAAAGTTGCTGCTACTAAGCCAAAAGTTGAGACGGCAGCAGAGCGTAAAGAGCGCGAAACTCGTGAAAAAGAAGAAGCCCGCCTACGCAAAATTGAAGCAGAAACTCGCCAAGCACAGGCGGAAGAGGCGCAAAAGCGTACTCTCGAACAAATGCGTAAAATGGCCGGAAAATATACCGACCGTGAGCCAGTAGCGGAAGTCCGTAAGGACGAGCCATTGGCTAAAGGCTTAGTGGGTGATGCACTAGAAGAGTCGTTCGAAAAAGAACGTCGCGAGATCAAACGCGGTGCTAACAGTACTGGTGCTCGCGGTCGTCGCCGCAAAAACCAAGAAGAGCGCGAAATCAAAAACCGCAAAAACGGTTTGAGCTCTTCACAATCAGGTCAACACAAGTTTGAGAAACCTGTTGAAAAGATCGTGTACGATGTCGAGATTAGTGAGCAAATTACCGTTGCAGATCTTGCTCAGCGCATGGCAGTTAAAGCTCGTGAAGTGACCAAGTTGCTGATGAAAATGGGCGAGATGGCCACTGAGTCAGACACTATCGATCAAGCAACAGCCAGTCTTATCGTTGAGGAGATGGGTCATAACCCAGTTCCGGTCAGCGATACTAAAGTCGAAGACGATCTACATGAAGCAGTCGATGAGCGCAGTAGTAACGTGCAGACGCGTCCGCCGGTCGTGACTATTATGGGTCATGTTGACCATGGTAAAACCTCACTACTTGATAAAATACGCGAAACCAAAGTCGCTACTGGCGAAGCTGGTGGTATTACTCAGCATATCGGTGCCTACCACGTAGAGACTGATCGCGGCGTGATTACCTTCCTAGATACTCCAGGCCATGCTGCCTTTAGCGCTATGCGTTCACGCGGTGCGCAAGCAACGGATATTGTGGTATTAGTGGTTGCCGCTGATGATGGTATGATGCCACAAACCGCAGAAGCGATTGATCATGCTCGCGCTGCAGGTACGCCTTTGATTGTTGCTATTAACAAAATGGATAAGCCAAGCGCTGATCCAGATCGTGTCCTAAACGAGCTGACGACTAAAGAAGTGGTTTCAGAAGAGTGGGGCGGTGATACGCCTATGGCACGTATCTCAGCCAAAACGGGCGAAGGTATAGATGAGCTACTAGAGTTTATTAGCTTACAGGCCGAGCTTATGGAATTAGAAGCGCCAACTGATGGTGCCGCTCAAGGTGTGGTTATTGAGTCGAAGCTTGAAAAAGGCCGTGGCCCAGTAGTCAGTGTCCTAGTCAAGAAAGGCACGCTCAAACAGGGCGATCTAGTACTAGCCGGTGAATACTACGGTAAAGTCCGCGCTATTACTGATGAAAATGGTCAGCGTATCAAGTCAGCCGGTCCTTCTATACCAGTCGAGATCTTGGGCTTGCCAGATACACCAGCGGCGGGTAGTGAGTTCTTAGTCGTTTCCGATGAGAAAAAAGCGCGCGAAGTCGCTGACTTTAGAAGCAATCGTGAGCGTGAACAGCAGCTTGAGCGTCAGAACAAAATGCGTCTTGAAAGCATGTTTGAGCAGATGGAACAAGGCGATGTATCGTTCTTAAATATCGTTCTCAAAACCGATGTTCGTGGTTCGCTTGAAGCACTGCTAGCGGCATTGAACGAGCTATCGACTGATGAAGTCAAAGTCCGGGTGATTAGCTCAGGCGTTGGTCCTATCTCAGAGTCGGATGTGACCCTTGCTGAATCAAGCGAAGCGGTACTACTAGGTTTCAACGTTCGTGCCGATAGCACCGCTCGCCGTAAAGCGGATACAGCTAATATGGATATTCGTTATTATAGCGTTATCTACGGCTTGATCGATGACGTCAAAGCCGCTATGAGTGGCCTGCTTGCTCCTGAGCATCGTGAGAAAATCTTAGGTATCGCTGAGGTGCGTGAAGTCTTCCGCTCTAGTAAGTTTGGTGCGGCAGCAGGTTGTATGGTGGTCGAAGGTACGATCTATCGTAACAAGCCTATTCGCGTCCTACGTGATGATCAAGTTATCTTTACCGGTCAGCTGCAGTCATTGCGTCGCTACAAAGAAGATGTCAACGAAGTGCGTACTGGTATGGAATGCGGCCTAGCCGTTCGTGGCTACGATGTAGAAGCGGGCGATAAGATTGAAGTCTTTGAGATTCAAGAGTTCGAACGTACTATCTAAGCTTTTAGCTAACATATAGTCGTTAAGCAAAAGTAGCTAAGTATGCTATAGGCCTAACAGGTTCACCCTGCTAGGCCTTTTTTATCATAGGGTCATGCTTATATTACCCTATGATAAAACACCAAACTAGAATGAGTAATTATATAATCACCTTATACTACTATTAGAACAGCAAATTAGGATAATAATATGAATCAACGTTTACAGCGTTTATCAGATCAAATTCAGCGCGAGCTTGCGGTGCTCATTCGTGATGAAGTCAATGACCCTCGCTTGACCGGTTTTGTCACCATCTCTAGCGTCAAAGTCAGCTCTGATCTTGGCTATGCAGATGTCTATGTCACTATTATGGAGCCTGAGCTCAATGACACGATGACTAAGACCAATCATGAAGAGAGTGTCAAAGTGCTCAATAAAGCTGCCGGATTTTTACGTACTGAGCTTAGTCATACTCTCAAAACGCGTACCACACCGCGCCTGCGTTTCCATTATGATGAAGTGACTGCTCGTGGTAACTACATGATGGATCTCATCAATCAAGCAGTAACTAAAACTGAGCAAAATGAAGAAAAGACCGATAGCATTGATAACGAAGATTAATAATCATGACTAGTCAAAAAACGATAGCTAAACAAAAAGTCTCCGGTGTTATCTTAATCGATAAGCCGCAGGGCATGACCTCACAGCAAGTAGTGTCAAAGGTGAAGTATTTATTTCAGTCGCCTGAGCACAATAGTAAAAAGGCGGGTCATACCGGTACGCTCGATCCGATGGCGACCGGTCTGCTACCCATTTGCCTCGGAGAGGCCACGAAGTTTAGCCATTATCAGCTCGATGCTGATAAATCGTATCAAGCCACGATACTGCTTGGTAGTCAAACCGATACTGGCGATGCTGATGGTCAAGTCATTGCGCAGGCAGAGGTTCCAGAGCTGAATGCAGAGTTACTAAACAGGCTGGCTCAGCAATTTCTAGGCGCGCAGCAGCAAATACCGCCGATGTATTCAGCGCTCAAAAAAGACGGCAAAAAATTGTACGAGTATGCCCGTGCTGGTATAGAGATTGACCGTCCTGCGCGCGATATTGTCATAAAAGCGCTGACTTTGACCCAAATTGATGCTGAGAAAATCGATCTGGTAGTGACTTGTAGTAAAGGCACCTATGTCAGAGTATTAGGGGAAGATATCGCCAAAGCACTAGGCACGTTAGGTCACCTGACAGCATTACGCCGTTTACAAGTAGGTAAGTTCGATAGTGGGCAGGCTATTGATATCTCAAGTTTAGAAGCTCTACCCCTATCTAATCGCTTTGGGCGGCTCTTGCCAGTAGATGCTTGCGTCGATATCGCTGCTAAGATATCGTTAGATGATGAGCAATGTCAGCGTCTACGTTTAGGTCAGCGTCTAAATGTCATAGAACAAATTGACGAGACGTTAAGAGGTTATATCTTACAAAAGTTATCTAAAGACAGTCAGGGAAAGTCAAAAGATGAGCCTGCTAGTAATAATAATGAGCAAACTCCTGAGTATGAGCTCCCTGTTGATATTAAGCTAATGGATGAACAAAGGCGCTTTATTGGACTGGGCGCTATTAGCCTTAATGGACGGCTACAACCCAAAAAAATAATTCATCTTTGATGACGATATCAGTTACTAGTGAATTACATTAATCACATACTCATACATTTCATTGCAGGTTTCGTGTATAACGAAACCTGCTTTTTTTATACAGTAGTTAAGTCAGCTAGGGAAAGCTTGGCGTAAAAGATAAATAATAATAAAAGGTCAAAATAATAAAAAAACAATGATCTAAGAAGATAAGAACAAGGTAGATAATAAAAAGAAGTTAAATAATGACTATAACTCAAATTAAGGATGGGTTTGTCACAGACTACTATTGCAACCAAAAACGGTAAGGAGAGCTTAAGTCATAAAATTATAATAACTTTTTAATAAGATGACTCTAATCCACAATAATTAAAATAATAAGTCTATTAACAATAATTATAATATTAATAAGATAAACGAATATTACGAAAAAAGGGGTGCTCCATGAAGACTATTGCGTTTTTATTACATAATAACTTTGAACAAGCTGAGTACGAAGAGGTCAACAATAAGCTCAAAGACAAAGGCTACAAGACAATACTTATCACGACCAACGACGATAAGACAGTCCAAGCTATGAATCAAGATGTTAATAAAGGCGATACTTTTACTGCCGATATCTTTGCTAAAGAGGCGAATACCGATGAGTATGATGCTTTAGTATTGCCAGGCGGTACTGTTAACGCTGATACCATTCGAGGTAACGAGCAAGCTCATAGCATCATAAAAGCAATCAGTAATAGCGATAAAACCTTAGCTGTCATCTGTCATGCGCCTTGGGTACTTATTAATACCGGTATCGCTAAAGGTAAAACTTTAACCGCTTATCACTCATTACAAACAGATTTAGAGAACGCTGGAGCGACTTTCGTTGATAAGACCGTACAAGTCGATGGCAACTTAATCACCTCGCGTAACCCGGACGACATTGATAACTTTGTTGAAGCTATTGACAAGGCGCTTTCTAAATAAGCGAATTTCTAACTAGTATCACTATATTCTAGTGGCTACATAATTCAATAAAAAATCATTCTATAACGATAACTTAACTTAACTTAAAGAGGATACGACCATGACACAGCCTAACCCAAATGATACTAAGCTTGAGCAACAGCGTTCAGAGTCAGCAGAAGCCGCACTGAAAAGCCAAACTGAAGATAACCATACTACAAATAGCGAAGCAGCTGCAGATCGTATCGCTGATAACTTAGAAGAAGCTAAGAAAGACAAATAGCTAAAACTTTAGTGTTAATAGTTTAAATACCAACACGATAACTGTGATTAGGGAGATAGCATGGATCAGTCAGAGAAAAATATGGACAAAGAAGAAAAAAGAATTGAAGAGTTAGCCAATGATATCAATCCGAAAGAAGACAAAAGTCCTGATAGCTTAGCTGAAGCGACAACTGCTCCTTTAGATAACGATGCTTTAGGCGGTACGGCTAAAGAAGATGATTTAAACAAAAAGTAAATTATCTGATGCCGTGTCATCACGCTATAAACGGTTCAAACTACTGCGAATAATTGCTGCTAGTTGAGCCGTTTTTTGTTATACTAGCGCCTAGTTTTAGTAAGGGTTGAATTGTAGTCTTCAGAACTACAGACTTATTAATATTTTAAGTTTATCACTGTTATAGTTTATGACCTTGGTATTGATTACTCCTTATTTGAAGCTCAAACACTAAGCATGCTTTTCAGTAGGGTAACTCTAGTAATGCAGGGTTATCCTGAATGATAAGTAAGCTATTTTATTTACCTTATAGTTTGATAACGGTTCAAATTTGTTGAACAAGTTATTTAGCTTTTAGCATTGCTGGAGAATATTATGCTAACAAACACCGATCGCGAACAAATTATCGCCCAATACCAACGCGGCGAAAACGATACTGGCTCCCCAGAAGTACAAGTTGCTCTATTGAGTGCCCGTATCAACGATCTACAAGACCATTTCAAAGAGCATAAAGGCGATCATCACAGCCGCCGTGGTCTTATCCGTATGGTTAACACTCGCCGTAAACTACTTGATTACCTGAAAGGTAAAGATCTAGGTCGTTATTCTACTTTGATCAGCCAATTAGGTCTGCGTCGTTAATTTAACCTCTACCTACAAGGTATGTGAGGTTAATGAAGTAAGACTTGAGCAGTATAAAGCGGTGTGGAATAGTTTCACACCGCTTTTTTTATGGCTGCATCTATAGTTATCTAGTTATCGTTATTTTGCGGCTCAGTAAAGGTGGCAACAGAGATACTGCGAAAGATAAGAGATAACAAGTCACTAACATAAAGAGTGCTTAGCTTTGCAATTAATTGGTCAAGGGCCACAAATCTCTGTAAAATAGGCGATGGTATAAAAGTGCTACTAGAACTATTGATACTATTAATGTTATCAAGTTAGCGTTATCAAGTTTATAAAGAAGTAAAATATAATATATGGATTTTTATTCAGTGCCAGTACTTGCACAGTAATCACTATAGGCGCGGTGGAGCTTATTTAGCTTATCGATAATCACTAGACGCCAAAGCCTTTATTTAAAAGTTTTAACGAGCGATAAGCGCACTGTCTATACAGGCGACTATCCTTTTCGTCATCTAACATTAGGAAAAAACTTATATGTCAAATCAGTCAATGTTTAATACTATTACCCGTGAATTTCAGTACGGTGATCAGCAAGTCGTTATTGAGACCGGCCGCGTTGCCCGTCAGGCCAACTCCATCATGGTACATATGGGCGGCGTGACAGTGTTGGTCGCAGCGGTAGTGAAGTCTGAAGCTAAAGAAGGACAAAACTTCTTTCCACTAACCGTAAACTATCAAGAAAAAATGTACGCGGCAGGTAAAATTCCGGGCGCTTATGGCAAGCGCGAAGGTCGTGCAAGCGAAAATGAAACCTTAACCTCACGTCTTATTGACCGTCCGATTCGTCCGCTATTCCCTGAAGGCTATGTCAATGAAATCCAAATCACAGCGACTGTAGTTTCGTCAGACAAGACTCAGTCTGCCGATATCGCTGCCCTTATTGGCGCTTCAGCGGCGTTAGCTATCTCTGATGCGCCATTTAATGGCCCAGTTGCAGCGGCGCGTGTTGGCTTTATGAATGGCGAATATGTTCTAAACCCAACGCTTGAGCAGCTCAAAGAAAGCGATCTTGATCTAGTCGTTGCTGGTACTAAGTCTGCGGTATTGATGGTTGAGTCTGAGGCCGCTGAGCTATCAGAAGATCAGATGTTAGGTGCAGTACTCTATGGTCATGAACAGCAGCAAATTGTTATCGATAACATCATCTCGCTAGCTGAAGAAGTCGGTATAGCCAAGCAGCAGTATGAAGCGCCAAAACATGACGAAACCTTAGAAAAAGGTATGAAAGAGCAGTTCGGCGCGCAAGTAGCGGACGCTTACAGCATCAAAGATAAGCAAGATCGCTACACCAAACTTGACGAAATCAAAGACGCTGCCATCGAAGCGCTGGCCGGTGACACCGAAGCTGAAGACTACAGTAGTAAAGTTGCTGAGCTAAAAGACATCTATAACGACCTTAAATATCGCACTGTTCGCGATAATATCTTATCCGGTAAGCCGCGTATCGATGGTCGTGATCTTGAGACAGTTCGTGCCCTAGATGTGCAAGTTGGTGTGCTTCCTTATACACATGGTTCAGCGCTATTTACTCGCGGCGAGACGCAAGCTTTGGTTACCACAACCTTGGGTAACAGCCGTGATGTCAATATGATTGACTCATTAGCCGGTACGATCCGTGACCATTTCATGCTGCATTATAACTTCCCGCATTTTTCAGTGGGTGAGACGGGCCGCGAAGGTATTCCAAAACGCCGTGAGATCGGCCATGGTCGCCTAGCGCGCCGCGGTGTACAAGCGATGCTACCGGACAGTGAACGCTTCCCGTACGTCATCCGCGTGGTATCAGAGATTACTGAATCGAACGGCTCTTCTTCTATGGCTTCTGTTTGCGGTGCAAGCTTAGCGTTAATGGATGCCGGCGTACCGATCAAAGCACCGGTTGCTGGTATCGCTATGGGTCTGGTCAAAGAAGGCGAGCGCTTTGCCGTCTTATCTGACATCTTAGGTGATGAAGATCATCTTGGCGATATGGACTTTAAAGTCGCAGGCTCAAAAGACGGTATCACTGCGCTACAGATGGATATCAAAATCGAAGGGATTACCCCGGACATCATGGAGCAAGCGCTAAAACAAGCTCATGCTGGTCGTATCCATATCTTAGACGCGATGAATAAAGTATTGCCAGAGAGCCGTACTGAAATCAATGCTCATGCGCCTAACTATGCGGTCATCGAGATCAATCCTGACAAAATCCGTGATGTCATCGGTAAAGGTGGCGCGATGATTCGTCAGCTTACTGAAGAGACAGGCGCAGTCATCGATATCGATGATGCGGGTACAATTCGTATCTTTGGTGAGAACAAAGCGGCGACTAAAGCCGCTATCAGTAAAATCGAAGCGCTAACGGCTGAAGTTGAAGTCGGTAAAACTTATGAAGGTACGGTTGCTCGTATCGTAGACTTCGGTGCCTTTGTAAACGTTCTGCCAAACACCGATGGCCTAGTACATATCTCACAAATCGCAGAAGAGCGCGTTGAGAATGTCTCTGATTATCTATCCGAGGGTCAAACGGTTAAAGTGCTAGTGCAAGACGTCGATAACCGTGGTCGCATCAAGTTGACTATGAAAGGCGTTGAGCAGGATGCTGCTGCTGAATAAGTCATTTTAGTGATTTAACTGAGTACCAATATAAGAGCCGCTTTGAGTTGTTAATAGCACTTAAGGCGGTTTTTTTTATGCTGCTTATTTACGACATAAAATAATCAAATCAGCTGTGTGTTGCAAAATGGGCTACAAATGCTACAGTAGGTCTAGAGAGTTGTATTCTTGACATGAATAACGTTGACAAAGTCTTTCATTCTGCACACAGGAGTTTAGATATCAATGAGTAAAGATCAGCAGGCATCTATTCATATTCGTTGTGATGAAAAACTAGCAAACGAGTTTAAGCAAGCCGTTGAACAGAATGGCTACACAAAATCGTTAGTTTTACGCGAGCTGATGCAGGAGTATATTGACAATCCTAAAAGACTGAACTTGGCAAGCGAGCAAAACACGATGCAACAGATTATGAAAAAAGAGGAGATAGAAAAAATAGAGCCTCTAAAGGATATGACATCCGACGATTTATTGAAGCTGGCTATAAGAATGGCGCAAAAGCATATATAACTGAATGAACAGAAAATCGAAGCACATCAAAAAAATGACTCACTGTCTTTTTTAATAGTATTTAAGATTTACTTGTTATCGTTAATATATTGTCATAATGTCCTAAAATTTTTTGAGATCGGCTGTTGTTCGCTGTTCAATTTTGCACGCCCGAATTAAATCGTGATTTCTCCGACTTCTTATCCTCTATTTAGTTAAACTCTCCCCCACTTAATAACCCAATAAAAATACGGCTACCCTTTTATGATGCAACAGATTTTAGATGACATTGCCGCCCAAATGGCGTTAGAAACTGAGCGCGGAAAAGTGGCAGATTATATTCCGCAGCTCGCGTATGTCGATCCCAATCAGTTTGGTATTGCTGTCGCGACGCCTGATGGGCAAATCTATTCGGCAGGAGATGCTGATACGCTATTTTCGATTCAAAGTATCTCTAAAGTCTTTACTTTGACCTTAGCCCTTAGCAAGTTGGGGAGTGCGCTTTGGAATCACGTGGGTCGTGAGCCTTCTGGTGACCCTTTTAATTCTATTACCATACTCGAATATGAATCGGGTCGGCCACGCAATCCTTTTATTAATGCAGGCGCCATTGCCGTGGTGGATGCTATAACGATGGGACGCGAGCCCGGGGAGATCTTAGATGAGATACTGCAGTTTGTACACTTTATAGCAGGCGATGAATCGATCTATTTTGATTATAAAGTAGCGACGTCTGAGATCGACCACGAAGATAGAAATGCCGCATTAGCGCATTTTATGAAATCTTTTGGTCACTTACAGCACGATGTCGATAAAATTCTCAATACTTACTTTCATCAATGCTCGATTGCCATGAGCTGTGAGCAATTAGCCCGTGCTGGTCTGTTTTTGGTATCTAATGGTATTAATCAACCCACAGGGGCAAAGGTGATTAGTCCGCAGCAATCCAAGCGGATCAATTCACTAATGATGATGTGTGGTCACTATGATGGCTCTGGAGAGTTTGCCTATCAGGTGGGTCTGCCAGGCAAAAGCGGCGTCGGCGGTGGTATTTTAACGATAGCGCCGGGTAAAGGCGCAATCGCAGTATGGTCGCCCGGCCTAAATCCGGTAGGTAACTCGAAACTTGGGACAAAAGCATTAGAGCTACTGGTAGAGAAGACCGGCTGGTCTGTTTTTTCAAAATAGCAGTAATGGCTTAACGATTTTTAAGTGAGTTTTTAAGTGAATATAATCAGGCTATAAACTCTTAAGGATTATCAGCGATAAATTTGACTATTAGCTCAGCTATACTCTCACCTTGATCCTCTTGTAAAAAATGACCGGCATTAGCAATTGTGGTGTGATTTTGATCTTTAGTACCCGGGATAAGTTTTTGCATCACTCGATCGCCGCCTGCGGTAATGGGGTCAGAGTCGCTGAATAGGGTAATAAAAGGTTTAGTCCATTGGCTCAGTGTCGTCCAAGCTGCGCGGTTATCCTCAGCAGCAGGATCATCAGGTGTGGTTGGCACTAGTACAGGGAACTGCCGAGCGCCTTCTTTATAGGTCTCATCAGGGAAGGGCGCATTGTAGGCCTCAATGACCGACTGGGGTAGCTCAGTAGTTGTACCGCTTTTGATGATACCGCCGATATGAAACTCAGGTGTGTCTTGCGAGAACTGCTGCCACTGACGAAAGCTCTCACCAGGGTCATGATCGCCGGTAGGGAGCATGGTATTGCCAGCCGCAACCCGGGCAAAGCGCTCAGGGTTATCTGCGACCAAACGTAGTCCGATTAGACCGCCCCAATCTTGACAAAACAGAGTTATATTCTGCAACTCTAGCTGATCCAGTAGCGATTGCATCCAGCCGACATGGCGCTGATAAGTGTAGTCTGTACGTGAGGCAGGCTTGTCTGAGCGCCCAAACCCCGGCAAGTCTGGCGCGATAACACGGTGCCCGGCTGCGGTCAGAATCGGTATCATCTTACGATACAGATAGCACCATGATGGCTCACCATGCAAAAGTAATATAGGGTCAGCGTCTTTATTGCCTTCATCTAAATAATGCACGCGCAGCTCGCCTCTGTCGCCATCATCAACCATCAGATAATTTGGCGCAAAGTCAAAGTCGGGTAAATTATCAAAATGTGAATCGGGCGTTCTGAGAGTTTTCATAGACAGTCCTTTTGTCAATTGAATCACAATACTGTAAATTACGACGCTTTAAATCAAGATGCTTTAAGTCGTGACACTCGTCGCAGCTTAGCAAAAGTCTCGCTCGTCGCTTTAGTCCTTAAGCAGTAAACACTATTTTTTAGCACATTTTGATTTTTCTTTACAAGGTATTTTACAAAATACGCTATAAACGCAAGTGATTAGATGACGCTGCAAAAGAAGCTGTTTTATGAAAAGCATGTATTACAGCGCAACACTCTTTGGAACATGCACTGCAATACGTAACTTAGGGAGCGGCTCTAGGTGCTGAGTAATTAAGGGCAGGACCACTGAGTGCCAGTCCAAAGGAATCAGTGTCTTTTCTGTTGACAAGCTAGCACTATTGTTTTCATTCATATTAGCAGAATTATGAGAGAAGAAAGGACGTGCCAATAAAGCCGCTTTACGCACGCCTTGATAGCGAATCAGTGGCCTTAGCTGCTGTTGCAGGTCTATAAGGGCTGACGTGAGCCAGCGGGTGCGAGCAGGATGATAAGGGTGATTAGAGATGACTAAATTGACAATGTAACTCGGCTGATTACTATTGTGCGAGGCGCTAAGACCGGCGAGCTCACGTTGGCGTTTGTGCAGTAAGCAGCTGCCAACCATTAGGCTACCATCACGGCACGCATGACGATAGCGCTGATAGTTATCAGGATAAAGGGTTTTGCAGCGCGTTAAGATGGGATCTAAAAGAATGCCAGCGCTGTTGACTGGCAAAATAAGGACTTGCGCGTTACCGTTCAGAATAGGCGTATGGGTTTGCTCGATAGTAGCCATGACGATCTTCTTATTCCTAATAGCTTTGGCAAGTAAAAGCTCACTGACTAGATCATTACTGAGCCGCTTGCTCGGCTTCTAACTCAGCGATTTGTTGTTCGAGTAATTCGATTTGCTGCGCTTTCATCTGCGTTAAACTTTTAGTCATTTCTACTTGCTCAGTGTCTATATCTTCTTGCTCTTTTAGGCGCTGACGCTCATCCGCTAAGCGATCAATCTCTTCTTTCGCTAGCGTATCAGTCTTTGGTATAGGCGCATTAATAATAGCTTTCGAACTCGGTATTGCTACCTTTGATTTCTTATCAGTGGTAGAAGCTCTATCAGCGCTCAAATTTCCATCAGTTAAATTATCATTAATAGAGCCCTCAATAGCATTATCACCGCTAGTATCCGACTCGATAATAGTATCTTCTGCACTAGGCTCAGCAGACTGAGCAGCATCTTTTTGCTGGGCTACTGTAGGCGGCGCTACCATAGGAGTGACGGTAGTATCAGAAGAAGGTTGTGACCAAAATAGATAGCCAATTATGAGTATAGGCAAAAGTAATATTGCCACTAGCCATTTTTTATGACGCGGTTTTGCAGACTGGGATTTTTTAACCTTGCTAAAGGTAGAACGCGGTTTTTTGGAGGTCATACGCTTGTCGGTGGCTACTAATAAGTCAGTTGGCTATACTATAACAAAAATATAGCAAACTGAAAGTAAAAAGCCTATCTGTTGATAGGCTTTAAGAGTAAAGACGGAACTATAAAAACACTTGTCTCTTTGCTCAAGGTTTAAACTTGACCGTACCGCTAGTCCCTGTCGGCATAGCATCGCGTGCTAGCTGATCTTCAAGATGATTTTTGGCACTTATTTCATCAGAATCAGGGCGACGCTCGCTATGATCGCATTGGGTACACTCAATATATTCATCCGCCTCAGGTACGAAGATGTTGACTTGTACGATAGCATCTAATGCCTGGCATTTAGGACAGCGCACACCTGCTAAAAATCGACGTTTAGGGCGTTCAGACTGATAACGCATTAGCTGGCCTCGTTTGTGATCGGCGTATCCATATTGTCAAAACCGCTATGGCGCAGTAGGGCATCGATACTAGCGCTGCGACCACGGAAGTTCTCAAAATTGGTCTTAGCAGGCAAGCTTCCTCCTACTGATAGTACGGTATCGCGAAACGCCTTGCCAGTATTGGGGTTGAAAATGCCTTCTTCTTCAAATTTACTAAAGGCATCGGCGGATAAGAGCTCGGCCCATTTATAGGAATAATAACCCGCCGCATAGCCGCCTGCGAAGATATGGCTAAAGCCATTGGCAAAACGGTTATAATCAGGCGTATCCATAATAGCGATATCGGCGCGTACCGCATTTAACGTGGCTAAAATACCTTCATAATCGGGAGCAGGCGTCTGCGCGTGAATGAGCAAGTCAAACAAGGCAAACTCGACTTGACGCAACGTTTGCATACCGCTTTGGAAGTTTTTGGCTGCGAGTAGGGCATCGAGTTTATCTTGCGGTAAAGGCTCGCCAGTCTTGACGTGACTGCTGATAAGTGCTATACCCTCAGAATCCCAAGCCCAGTTCTCCATAAACTGGCTCGGTAGCTCGACGGCGTCCCATTCCACGCCGTTGACGCCGGCCACATCGCCGACGCTCACTTGTGTCAGTAGATGGTGCAGACCATGACCGAACTCATGAAACAGAGTCAATACTTCGTCATGAGTGAGTAAGCTAGGTTTGCCGGCGAGAGCTGGAGTAAAGTTACCGACCATAAAGCAAACGGGAAGCTGCTCATAACTCTCATCATCATAGCGATAGCGCGCTTGGAAACCGCTCATCCAAGCGCCGCCGCGCTTACCACTACGCGCAAATAAATCAAAGTAAAACCCACCAATCAAGCTGTCATCGCTATCGAACAGCTGATAGAAGCGCACGTCATTGTGCCAAAGCGAAGCGGACTCAGTAGTTTTATTATTGGCCTGATTTTGCTCAATAACCCTGATGCCATAAAGCCGCTTAACTATCGCAAATAATCCCTCAATGACTCTTGGTAAAGGAAAATAAGGGCGTATGGCTTCTTGCGATAGATTAAATTTATTTTGCCTTACTTTTTCGGCGATATAGGCGTTATCCCAGGGCTGCAAGTCCGTAATACCATAATCTTTAGCGCATGCTTGTAACTGTGCTAAATCTTGCTGTGCAACCGGCGTAGCCTTAGCGGCTAAGTTTCGTAAAAACGTCTCGACCTCGAGTACGTTATCCGCCATCTTAGTAGATAAGGACACTTCGGCATAGTTATCAAAGCCAAGCAGAGCCGCTTTTTGTTCCCGCAGCTGTAGGATATCGCTCATGATATCGGCATTGTTTAGCGACTCGCCTTTCGCATTGGTATGAGTATCAAACTCTGAAGCGCGCGTGACGTAAGCGTGATAAAGCATCTCGCGTAGCTGACGATCATCAGCGTGTGTCATCACGGCTAAATAGACAGGAATATTGAGCGTCGCCACATAATAAGGCGTCGGCAAAGCATCGATCTCAGCTTGCGTCAGCTTATCGCTGGCCAGTTCGCGAGCTTTATACTGCTCGCCTGCATCGGCTAGTAGATCTAGGCCACTATCCGTCAAGCCCGCCAATTGCTCAGATTGCAAAGGCAAAGCGTAAGCTTGGGTCGCATCCAAAATGTGATCGGAGAAAGTCGCGGACAAAGTCGATAGCTTGCTTTGAATAGCGGCAAACTGCTCCTGCTGCGCTTTAGGCAGCGCCACTCCTGAAAGCTCAAATCTTTGTAGCGCCAAAGCAATCGCCCGCGTGCGAGCAGGCTCAAGCTGAGAGTAGAGCTCTGCATCATTAATGATAGCTTGGTAGCGATCAAAAAGCGGCTTGTGTTGTCCGACACGAGTACCATAAGCCGATAGCAGCGGTAGCAACTCATGATGCACATGGCGAATGTCGTCATCACTCATCACGCTATTTAGATGCGACAACACACCCCAACTACGATCTAATGCTAGGTTAATGTGATCGAACTGCATGACGTCGCTAAGCGCCTGTTCAGCACTTATCGGCGTAAAATCCTTATCTTGAAAGGCGCTAAGCTGATCCAAAAACGCATTGGCTGCATCGATAGCTGCTGTGACTTTTTGTTGCAAGTGACTAGGCGTCGCCGAAGGAAAATCAACAAGGCGCAAATGAGGAGCTAGGGCAGTCATAGGAATATCCAAAGTAAAGATTAAAGAATGTATAAGATAAAAGATGGGTATGTTTGACTTAGAATGCAAGCCGCAATCTTTTATAGCTATGAGAAATGAGAGCTAGTCTTTTTTTACTTATTGCACTATTGCAGTGATGACAGAGAGCTTAGGGTTCGCATTAGCCATCGCTTGATTACAAAGCCTTATCATTTGCTTGCAAAGCAACCATATAGCTTATAGAGTGAAATTGCTAGCATCATAGTAGTCCTAATGAGAATTCCTAATACCAGTCATTTTATAAGTAACTATCTTGTAATGACTAGTAGTAATAAATGGAATAATTAGGAGGATTAACGAGTTATGAGTTTTCAATGTTACCACCACAATTACTAGAAAATAGAACTATTAAAAGACCAACGATAATAAAATAAGGAGCATGATTTATGAAAGCGACGCTTAAGAGTTTACGCGAAACCAAAGCTAACCCAGCGGTAAGCATTTTTGTCAAAACGCACCGTGAGCATCCTGCAAATGAACAAGATCCTATTGCCCTAAAAAATCAGCTAAAAGTCGCCGAAGATCGTCTAAATAAAGAATATGATAAACAGACTGCGACAACGATTTTAGAAGGTATTTATGCCAAAACCAATGAGCTAAACCATAACTATAATCTAGATACTCTAGCTATTTTTGCAAGTACTGATGATGTGCAGGTTATGCGTATGCCTCTTGACACGACAGAGCGTGTGGTCATTTCCGATAGCTTTGCCACGCGCGATTTAGTCCGTGATATGGCAAGCGCGGTACATTTCTATACAGTGGTTATTACTCGTGATATGGCGCGTTTGATTGAAGCGTCTAATGATCGAGTAGTAGCAGAATTTCATCCCGATGATGATAAGCAAAATAACATGGAAAACATTCCTTTTCCAATAGAGAATAATGGCCTGTATACCACTGGTGATGGCGGTTCTGATCGCTCATCAAATAACGAGAGTAGCTATCTCAAAGAGTTTTTTAATCAAGTTGATAAAAGCGTACAGGAGCTATGGGGCGAGCATAAAATGCCGCTAGTGATCGTCGGCGATGCAAAAAACATTGGATATTATAAAGAAGTCTGTGATCGTCCTGACAATATCATCGCCACAGTGTCTAATGTGACGCATCTAGATGATGGCAGCGCCCAGCATATTGTCGATAGCGTCCAAGAAGCGGTTGAAGAATATCGTAGCTCTTTACATCAAGAAGCTATGGGCGAGATTGACAAAGCGCGCGGCGCAGAGATGTTACGCACCGACTTACAAGAAGTGTATCGCGGCGCATTCCAAGGAGCTGGCGAGACATTATATGTGCGTCGTTGGTATATTCAACCGGCTAAGATTGACGAAAAAGCGCAATCTTTGACCATCGCTGAAGACGCTTCTGCAGAAGGTGTTACAGATGATGCAATTGGCGTTATTATCGAACACGTTATGCATAATGGCGGCGATGTTATCTTTTTACCGGAAGAGATTATGGGTGAAGATCAGCCGATTGCTCTGGTTACTCGCTACTAATGAGCGGTTATTAAGTCACGATTTGTTATTAGATTATGACTGTAAAGCATAAAGAGATCTTAACAGGGCATTGGTTCGCTACGGATCAATGCTTTTTTATCTTAACTGTATGGTTAAATGATGATTTTACTATCACTTTACGAAACTAAAACTCTTTCTTAGATCAAGAATATCAACTCTATGACTACACAATCTTTTATTTTAACCAGTTATAACATTCATAAAGGCATGTCGCCACTGAATCGGCAGGTCAAAATGCAAGGTATTGCCCAAGCACTAGAGTCCATCGGCTCTGATGTCTTGTGCTTGCAAGAAGTCCAAGGGCAGAATCTCAAACGCAATATGCAGTACAATGAATACCCTGATCAGTCGCAGCATGAGTGGTTTGGCGAATATCTGCAACTACAAAATAGCTATGGCAAAAACTCAGAGTACGAAAACGGTCATCACGGTAATGCAGTATTAAGCCGGTTTCCATTAGACCCTAAGCACAATGTCAATATCACGGTGAATAAACTAGAGCAACGCGGGGTTTTACATTGCGAAGTACAGCCCTTAGGATGGGATAAGCCGGTAGTTATCTTGTGTGCGCATTTGAATCTGTTTGAACGTGATAGAGTCAAGCAATACGAAGCTATTAGTCAATATATGCGTAACGAGATTGCGGATGATCAGCCGCTTATTTTGGCGGGCGACTTCAATGATTGGAAGCGGATGTCTTGCGATAGATTGGCTTCTGATTTAGGTATGGTAGAAGCGTTTAGACGCTGTCATGGTAAGCTATCACCGACTTTTCCTGCCAAACTGCCCGTACTGAGTCTGGACCGGATCTATGTACGTAACCTAAAAGTCAAAGACGCTTGGGTGCATACTGGCAAGCCTTGGTCTACCTTATCTGACCACCTACCGATTAGCGCTGAGTTTACGGAATTGTAGCGCTCGTCCTAGGGAATGTTCTTATGATTTAATTGAGGACAAGCTCTAACTAAAAAAATACAGGGAGTATAAAAATGTCCGAACAATCTTTACCCACTAGCCAACACGCTGCTGTCATCCATGAATTCGGCGAACCTGAGGTCATGAAATACCAAAGCGGAGTAGAAGTGCCTGAGCCAAGCGCTGAACAAGTGCTTGTCAAAGTGGCTTATGCCGGTATCAATCCAGTAGATTATAAAACCCGCCAAGGCAAAGGTTGGGGTGCTGATAAAATCCAAACAAATAAATTCGATCATAACCAGCCCGCTATTTTAGGGTTTGATGTGGCAGGAGAGGTGATCAAAAGTAATAGCGCTGAATTTGCCGTAGGCGATAAAGTTGCGGCGCTGAGCTTCGATGGCAGCTGTTATGCTGAGTACGTAGCCGTCGATGCCAAGCTACTAGCTAAAGTGCCAGGCAATATCAGCTTGGAGCAAGCAGGCGCTCTGCCTTGTGTCGGTCAAACCGCACTGCAGTTTGTGCAGTTTGCTGATATAAAGGCGGGTGAGCAAGTGGTTATGAATGCGCCAGCCGGCGGTGTTGGTCAGCTAGTCGTTCAGCTACTAATGAAAAAAGTGGCGCAAGATAATATCAAGCTCACTGTGATTTGCTCGCCTGATAAGTATGACAAACTCGGTAGTTTGATTGATAAAAGCAAGCTAGCCGGCTGGATTGACTACACCAACCAAGAAGCGTTTCCTGAGCTACAAGCTGATGTATTACTCGATTTAGTCGGCGATGAAGCTGGGATAAAAGCTCTGAGCACCATAAAATCTGATGCTCGCGTGTTTGTCCTGCCGACTATCTGGGTCGATAAACTCAAAGCCGCTGGCAGTCAGGCACTCACCATTGAAGGTTATGCTGTCAAACCTAATGGTGAAGATATGGCGCAAGTTTTGCAGCAAGTTGCTGAAGGCGCATTGAAGCTAAACATTCAACAGAGCTATCCTTTGTCAGAGGTGGTAGCGGCTCATACTGAGCTCCAAAAAGGCGATACTTTTGGCAAAATTGTCTTAAAAGTCTAAGATTAAATCAATCACTACAGTAGTCTGTATACGTATCAAAAAGCTAGATAGAGGGAGCCTTTATCTAGCCTTTTTTGGTTGGCTTCTGTCATATCCTTACTAAAGCCCTACCTACTATCGAATTTACTTACAAAGAGCTTTTTCACAAGCTGCTATAGTGATAATCGTCCCAAATATAGCAGCGACTATTTTGCTCATGGGCTACAGGAGAGATAAATATGGATATTAATAACAACACTGACGAGAACTCAGTAGACGATGAGACTTATGCAGCTCAAGCGCGTAAAGAAATTGAAGACTGGAAAAATCCGGATAGTAATTTATTGAATAAGACATTAGCGACGCTTACAGTACCAATCGATAAAGCAGGTGATGCCTTGATGAATGCGCCGCAATTCGGTGATACTCTAAAGCAAGCGACTGAAAAAACGCTAACCACTTTGAGCGATGCCGCTAACTGGAGCTTAGATACTCAAGACGTTATCGAAGCCTATCGAAATGATGCAAACGAAGTAGAAGCATCGGTGAAGAAACTTGAAGATATCAAAGAGCTGCCGCTCGCGGCCGTTGATAAGCAAGTCAAATTATTCAAAAGCAAATATATCGCCTTGACGAGCGCTCAAGGGGTTGCCACAGGTTTAGCAGGCTGGGCAGGTATTCCCGCTGATATTGTCGGGCTACTCACTGCGAATCTGCGCGCTATTGGCGAGTACGGCAGTTATTATGGTTTTGATATGAATGATAAGGGCGAGCAGCTATTTGCAATGTCGCTGCTAGGTATTGCCACCTCTACCTCAAGCAATGAGCGTCAATCGGCAGTAGCAGAGACTTTTGCGCTGGTTAAAGATCCTGAAACGATGGCTTTTAATCAAGTGAATGAAGAGCTGATGTCGCGCGTGTTAAGGCAGACTGCTACTAAAGTTGCTAGTAATTTGGTCAAAACCAAAGCGGCGCAAATTATCCCTGCAGTAGGAGCAGTGGTCGCTGGCGGCGTCAATGCTAATTATACTTCAAGCATATGTGAGGCCGCTTATCAGTGCTATCGTCAGCGTTTTTTAGATCGTCAACAGGGTTAAGATTGTCGCTATCAAAAGTCTTGTTTTTAACTAATGAGTAATAGCTGTTCTAGTCTGTTAGCTTTTATTATTAAGGATCATACGCCGGAAAGTCAGACTGATTCGACCCTCACTTACTGTTTTCGTCTTAGTGATAGTATGCTTCCAGTGGCTTTGCGTCTCACCATGCATAACGATAAGCTGCCCGGACTCCAGATAAAGCTCGACTTTTACGGGCTTGTCTTTGTGTTTGATAGTTTTATGTTTAAAGACAAACTTACGGGTAGCTCCAAGCGATAATGCCGCGATGATAGGCTGCTGACCTAACTCTTTTTCATCGTCGGCGTGGTAGCCCATGCCCTCGCTACCTGTTGGATAGTAATTTAGCAAGCAAGAGTTAAAATCTACTTCAATACCAATACCAGCCAGCTGTTGTTCAACAAGCTGTTTCACGTGAAACACAGACTCTGTCCAAGGCAAAGCTTGCCGCGTATGCCCAGAATATTGATAGCTCAAGCCCACATCACCCATCCAAACGATTTGCCGCTTGGTGATATGCGTCTTACCAAATAAAGTGACGATATCGGCTTGCCAAGGCAGTTGGTGCAACAAGGTCTGATATAGCTTATCGCTATCTTTGACCGCCATACCTAAGTCATTAACCTTACCCTCGTAAGGCAATAAATTATCAGTAGGGTTGGGCGCGAAGAGATCAGTCATAAGCTAAAAATTTTAACGATTAAACTGTTGCACAATGACCTTGGCACATTGCTTCGGAGCTTCTATAGGTAATAGATGCCCGTTCTCGGGCATGATATGGAGCTGATTAACAGGAACGAAATTTCTCCAAGTGCTGCGGACTTTATCATTGATAAAGATAGTCGGTTTGCCGATAATAAGCTGGTAGTAGACTTCTTTTTTTGCGAGTTTCTTAAGCGCACTATCAATATAAGGAATGCCGAAATAGTTGGCTATTTCTTGTTTGGGACTGAAGATAAAAGTATAACGACTATCCTCTTGCTGAATTAAGCTCTCTTTGGCAAATAAATAAAGGTGCTCATCAGAGATACGTCGATAAGCATTTTTCTCACGCAGATTATCATAGTACTCATCGATACTTGCCCAAGTTGCCTTTTTGGTTAACGCACTTGTAAAAGGCTGACGCTTTAGCTTGACCTTGCGAGGTATCAGCTTATAAAGCAACGCTTGCGATTTGGTAAAAGTGACAGGCTCTATAAGGTACAGCTCAGAGAACAAATCAGGACGTTTGGCTGCAGCCATAGCCGTAGCGGTAGCGCCCTGTGAGTGCCCAATACCGATAACGGGACCGTCTTGAGTTTGCTCCAAAAATTTGATCAATAATTCAGCATCTTGCTCACGGGTTAACACTTTTGCCTTTGGCTTATCATACCAATAGCCGCGCATGGCGAGCGAGCTGAGATCAAAACTTGCAGCAAGCTCAGTTAATAATGGCTTGTAATTTCCTACCGTAAAGCCGTTACCGCCATAAAAATGGGCTGGGGGCTTAGCTTGATTATCAGCAGACTCGTTAAGCTTGCTCAAGTCATAATAGCGCGCTTGCTTATTATCAAGTGTAATACTTTTGGCAAATTCTTCCATGACGATCAGACTTCCTTATACTTTTAATTGTTTTAAACTGACTGTAAGATTTGGCTTTAACTCTCTTCACCCAAAAAGCCGCCGCTTTGACGCTGCCAGAGACCTGCATACACGCCTTCTAATTCTAGTAGCTCCTCATGACTGCCTTGTTCGATGATATGGCCTTGATCCATCACTACCAGCCTATCTAGCGCAGCGATGGTTGAGAGGCGATGGGCAATGGCGATAACGGTTTTACCTGTCATGATGTCGTTGAGACTCTCGGTAATGGCAAATTCAATCTCAGAGTCGAGCGCACTAGTGGCTTCATCTAACAAGAGTATAGGCGCATTTTTGAGCATGACGCGCGAGATAGCGATACGTTGACGTTGCCCGCCAGATAGCTTAACTCCGCGCTCACCGACTTGGGTGTCGAGGCCAGTATTGCCTTTATCATCATATAGATCTTTGATAAATTCCCAAGCTTGAGCTTGTTTGGTAGCAAAAATAATCTCTTCGTCAGAAGCGTCAGGGCGACCATAAGCGATATTTTCGCGTACCGTACGATGAAGCAGTGAAGTATCTTGGGTGACCATGCCGATCTGCTGACGCAAGGATTCTTGCGTGACTTGATCAATCGCTTGCCCATCGATACAGATTTGACCTTTATCGACATCAAAAAAGCGTAGGAGTAAATTAACTAGCGTCGATTTGCCTGCGCCTGAGCGGCCGACTAAACCGATCTTTTCGCCAGCTTTTATATCTAGATAAAAATTATCTAGCAGTTTTATCTCAGTCTTAGTCAAAGCCGTGGCTGCCGTGTTGACCTCATCAATGCGCTCGCCTTCGATATCTTCTTCTTCCTCACCCTCGTAGCTAAAGTCGACATGGTCAAAAACGATATGGCCGTCAGTGACCTTTAGCTCCGGGGCGTTTGGCACATCAACGATAGTTTGCGGCGCTGATAAGGTGCGCATGCCGTCTTGTACGGTACCGATACTCTCGAACAGACTAGCCGTTTGCCACATAATCCAGCGCGTCAGTCCATTCAGACGCAGTGCCATAGCGGTCGCAGCAGCAATAGCGCCAACCCCAACCGCTCCTTGCTGCCAGAGATATAAGCCAATACCTGCGGTACTGCTGACTAAAATCACACTGATTAAATGAGTAGAAACTTCAAGATAGCTGACCCAGCGCATCTGCGCGTGTACGGTCCCCAAAAACTGCCCCATAGCGTTTTTGGCATAGCCCAGCTCTCGGCGAGAGTGGCTAAATAACTTGACCGTCATAATATTGGCATAGGCATCAGTGATACGCCCAACCATCAAAGCGCGAGCGTCGGCTTGCACGACAGCGGTACGTTTGAGCCGCGGAATAAAATAGCGAATAGTCACAGCCACTAGCACTAACCAAATAGCAAAAGGAATCAGCAGCAAGCTATCTAAATTAAATAAAATAATACCGGTGGTCAAAAAATACACTGCCACATAAGTGAACATATCAGTGACGGTCAAGATAGTATCGCGTACCGCCAGCGCAGTTTGCATCACCTTGGCAGAGACACGTCCTGAAAATTCATCTTGATAAAACTGCATGGACTGACCCAGCATCCGCTGATGAAAACGCCAGCGCATCTGCATCGGAAACACTCCTTGCAGCGTTTGAAAGTGGATAAAGGACGATAGCGCAATCCAGAAGGGGCTAATAATTAGCACCGCCAGCATTAGCAGCAGCACATCGCCTTTCTCATCCCATAATGTTTGTGGGGTGTAGATACCGAGCCAATCAACGATATTACCAATCCAAGCAAACAACATTGCTTCATAAACGCCGATACCCGCTGACAAAAACATAAACAGCAATAGCCAGCCGCGCAGACCCTTACTACACGCCCACAAAAACTTTAACAGCCCATCACGAGGTGAGGGCAGCGGCATAGGGGTATCAGGAAAGGCGGATAGCCGGTTTTCAAAAAAGCGAAATAGTGCGTTCATAAGTAATAACAATACATAAGAGCAGTGTAGTAAAGGAAAGGGAAGCCTAAATTTACACGGTAGATGGGATGACTAAATTGGCCTCTATTTTAACAAAACTTAGCACTCCCTCCTGCTGCCTAATTGTAATTTGGCCCTGATAGTTGTTGGCGATACGGCCAAGAAATAGATGGAGTCAAAATTAGCCATTGCTAGTTTAGAAATATATAGTTACATTTAACCCTTTGTCATAAAAGACTGCATAATTCTATCGCTGAATAACAAAAACTAAAGGGTAAGATTAATGATCTATTTAATGGTAGCGGTGCTGTGTAGCGTCGCTGTTTCTGTACTGCTAAAAGTACTTCGTCAAAAAGATATCGATATCCGCCAGACTATCGTCGCCGGTTACCCTGTGGCTTTTTTATTGACGTTAGTCCTGCTAAAACCTGAGCTTAGTGCTATCGAAACCTTAGGGTCGGCTTGGGGTATTATCATCGCACTAGGCATATTATTACCCTTGGTGTTTGTCATATTAGGCCGTGCTATCGCGGCTATCGGTATGGTAGCAACCGATGCCGCTCAGCGTTTGTCTTTGATTATTCCTATTATCGCCGCCTTTTTATTATTTGGTGAGGTGTTGACGAATACACGTATTTTTGGCTTAGCGCTTGGGTTTTTGGCCTTAGGCGCGTTGGTTTATCGCCCGCCGCAAAAGTCTAGTGTGAACACTGATATAAGCACCACTATAAAAACTGAGCATGACTCTACTGCCACTCTAGCTGCGAATAATAATCGTCAGAATACTTTATCCAAAACCCCTTTATGGCTATTTGGCGTATGGGCAGGCTATGGTGTTATTGATATTTTATTTAAACAAGTAGCTAAGCAAGGCGCGGCTTTTCCTTTGACGCTATTTGTCAGCTTTGGCTTGGCAGGATTGTTATTATTCATCTACTTACTGATCACTAGCGTGCGCTGGCAGAGTAGTGCTTTGCTAGCAGGGCTGCTGCTTGGCGCATTGAATATGGGTAATATCTATGCTTATGTGCGTGCCCATCAGGTACTGTCTGAGTCGCCTAGTATTGTCTTTACTGGGATGAATGTTGGGGTTATCACCGTCGCCACCTTGATAGGGGTCGGCGTGTTTAAAGAGCAGCTGAATCGTATTAATATGCTAGGTATCGTATTAGCCATCAGCTGTGTGGCGGTATTATTTTTGGCATAAAATATTTTGAACATGGCCCAAATACTCTGATGTTTTCTTGCGTTCGTTTTACATTGCAATAATAGGCACATCGCTTGTGCTATGGTAAGGTTATTTGTAGACTATTTGGCTTATTATCTGATACTTATAGCCGCTTATAGTGGCATGTACGACCGCTTAATCTTTATCTTTTTTGATCTTTATTCACAACCATAGGATGCATTTGCAATGGACTATCAAAAACAACTAGAAAAAATAAAAAACGGCACAGGCTTTATTGCCGCTCTTGATCAAAGCGGCGGTAGTACGCCAAAAGCGCTAGAAAACTATGGCGTTACAAGCGCTGATTATAGCAATGATGAAGAGATGTTCGATCAAGTACATCAAATGCGCGCACGGATTATGACTTGTGACTGCTTCGATGATAAGCGCGTATTAGGCGCGATCTTGTTCGAGGACACTATGGAGCGTGAGGTCAATGGCAAACCAACGGCAAACTATCTGTGGGAAGATAAAAACATTGTGCCTTTTTTGAAGGTTGATAAAGGTTTAGCGGAGCAGATGAGCGGCGTGCAGGTGATGCGGCCGATGCCAAATCTAAACTTACTATTGGATAAAGCCAAGAACTATCCAGTATTCGGCACTAAGATGCGCTCGGTGATTTATGAGCCAAATGTCGATGGCATTGAGCTTGTGGTGCAACAACAATTCGATGTTGCCAAGCAGATCCTCTCTAAAGGTTTGATGCCTATCGTTGAGCCAGAGGTCAATATCGATAGCGCTGAGAAACATGACTGCGAGCTGCTGCTAAAGGCCGATATCCTACGCCATTTAGAGTTTCTTGATGAGGGTCATCAAGTGATGCTCAAGCTGACCTTGCCAGAAGAAGGCGGCTTTTATCAACAGCTGATCGATCATCCAAAAGTACTCAAGGTGGTGGCTTTGTCTGGTGGCTATAGTCGTCATGAGGCTTGCGAGAAACTTAAACAAAACCCGGGGATGATTGCTAGCTTCTCGCGTGCTTTTACTGAAGGACTGAGCAAGCAGCAAAGCGATAAAGAATTCGCTGATACTATCAATACCTCGATTGAAGAGATTTATGAGGCGTCAAAGGTTTAATCCGACCTTTTTTACTCTTTGACAGATATTATAAAAGCTCGCCGCTAATCTAATTAGCGGCGAGCTTTTTGGTCTATTAGCCGGTCAAATCAAACGTTATACCTCTTTATACAGCTGACGCCCCTCGCGATGATATTTCTCCGTCATCTCTTTCATACCTTGCTCAATGTCTGACTCAGTTATATTATCAGTCAAGCTCTTAGCTTCTCTTGCATCCAAGCCTTTAGCATATTCGCGCACATTTTGGGTAATTTTCATAGAGCAAAACTTCGGGCCACACATGGAGCAAAAATGCGCTGATTTGTGCGCGTCTTTGGGCAGTGTTTCATCATGATATTCACGCGCGGTATCAGGATCGAGAGCTAGGTTGAACTGATCGTCCCAGCGGAACTCAAAACGGGCTTTGGACAAAGCATTGTCACGGGCTTGCGCGCCCGGATGACCTTTGGCCAGATCAGCGGCATGCGCGGCGATTTTATAAGTGATGATACCGTCTTTGACGTCCTTTTTATTCGGCAGTCCTAAATGCTCTTTTGGTGTTACGTAACAGAGCATCGCCGTACCAAACCAGCCGATCATTGCCGCACCAATGGCGCTAGTAATATGATCATAACCGGGTGCGATATCAGTGGTCAGCGGTCCTAAAGTATAGAAAGGCGCATCCGCGCACAGCTCAAGCTGTAAGTCCATATTTTCTTTAATACGGTTCATCGCCACGTGCCCAGGACCTTCGATCATCACCTGTACATCATGCTGCCAAGCGACTTGCGTGAGCTCGCCTAGCGTGCGTAGCTCGCCAAACTGCGCTTCGTCATTGGCATCTTGTAAGCAGCCGGGGCGCAGACCATCGCCTAAGCTAAACGCCACATCGTACTGTTTCATAATCTCGCAAATCTCTTCAAAATGCGTGTATAAGAAGCTCTCTTTATGATGGGCAAGGCACCACTGCGCCATGATCGAACCACCGCGTGAGACGATACCCGTTAAGCGCTTAGCAGTCAGTGGCACATATCGCAGCAGCACGCCGGCATGTATAGTAAAGTAATCGACGCCTTGTTCGGCTTGCTCAATCAGCGTATCACGGAATATCTCCCAAGTGAGGTCTTCAGCGACGCCATCGACTTTCTCTAGCGCTTGGTAAATGGGCACGGTACCGATAGGGACAGGCGAGTTACGAATCAGCCATTCACGCGTCTCATGGATATGGTTGCCCGTTGACAGATCCATAATGGTATCGGCGCCCCAACGTGTCGCCCATGTCATCTTCGACACTTCTTCATCGATAGACGAGCCGAGTGCTGAGTTGCCGATATTGGCGTTAATTTTTACTAAGAAATTGCGTCCGATGATCATCGGCTCAGATTCAGGATGGTTAATATTATTGGGGATAATAGCGCGACCCGCGGCGACCTCAGAACGCACAAACTCAGGGGTGATAGTCTTAGGAGTATTGGCACCAAAGCTCTCGCCATCGTGCTGACGCATGTCGGTGAGCTCATGCTGCTTTTGGGTTTCGCGAATGGCGATGTATTCCATCTCAGGGGTGATGATACCGCGGCGCGCGTAGTACATTTGGGTGACATTGCCTGCGCGACCATCGACGGTTTTGGCACGGCGGGGTTTATCGATATGCGTAAAACGCAAATTTGCAGTGGTGATATCACGTGCGCGCGCTTGTCCGTATGAGCTAGATAGACCGCTTAGCTGTTCGGTATCACCTCGCTCCGCTATCCAGCCCTCGCGCAGCTTTGGTAGGCCTCGGGTCAAATCAATATGGGCATCGGGATCGGTATAGACGCCTGAGGTGTCATAAACATAAAAGGGTGGGTTTTGCTCCCAGTCGGACTCATCAACGCCTTGGATAGGGGTAGGATCAAGGGTGATCTCGCGCATGGGCACTTGTATGTCTGCTCTAGAGCCTTGGATATAGACTTTACGGGAGGCGGGTAAGATACGGTGCAGGTCGCGCGCATCTTCTTCAAAGCGGGTGTCCTTGGCACTACGATGCGCAGGGGTTTTTAGCGCGTCCGCTTTTTTGACAGAGGTGTTTTGCTGGATTTTTGGTGTTACGGTTGAAGTCGTCATATGCTGTCCTAGCGTGTTGTTTTGAATAAAATCAACACCGCCAGTCGCTGCGGGGGTAGCATTTATCATCTAGCAAGTTTAGCTTATGAGCAGTAGCCAACGACTAAATAATCAAGTCATATAATCGCGGATAATTGTCATCAAGCGGCGGACGATACTTGATATCCATCTTTATTACTTAGCCGTGCAGACATTAAGGCTAAAAGTAATAGGGATAAAAAAGGCATTTCTGCCCGTCCTTTGCCATAAATAATAAAATGCTGAAGACTTCCCTGCGTCGGTACTAACCGCATCAGGTTCGGCGGGTGATCTCTCAGCGAATGCACAAAAGCTGTTTAGCTCATTGTACAACGCACCCCGAGTCTGTCAGTGTTGTCATTTTTTATACTAGTAAGCTTTATACTAGTAATTTTTATGTTAACAAATTTAGCTTATGATAAATACTATTTGCTTTCAATTAATTCTTAAAAGTCTTGCGGTTTACTTCTCAGGTGTCCAGCCTTGTGCGCGCTCATAATCTTCGTTATCTAAGAACTTCTCACGCTGTTCAGTCAAGAATTTCTTCGCTTCAGGATCCATCATACTTAGATGATTTTCATTAATCAGCATGGTTTGCTGCTCGAGCCACTCCTGCCAAGCTTTCTCAGAGACCGTGTCTTGTAGCTCTTGGCCTTTCTTGTTAGGAAAAGGCGGATGCGGCATTTTTGGCAGATCTTGCTGGTACTTACGGCAAAATACCGTATTGGCTTGCGGATTAAAAGTCTCAGTCATGACGTGCTCCTTATTCATTATGTTTATTAGACTATAGGTATTAGTATCTTTCTATGATAACGGTCTTGGCAAATTTAGCAAAGACTATCCAGTGTAGCAACAGTAACCGTCTATAAAAAAGCATGAAAAAACCCACCGTATTGGCAGGTTTTAAATAACAATAAGATCAACAATCTCGAATCAAAAATAGCAACTAAGCAAATGCTTTTAAGCGCGCGCGACCGTTGATCACTGCTTGCTTGACCTGATTCGGTGCGGTACCTCCTAAATGATCACGGGCAGCCAGTGAGCCTTCTAAAGTGAGATAATCAAAGACGTCATCGCCAATAACATCGCTAAACTGCTGTAATTGCTTGAGGCTTAGGTCGCTCAAATCGACGCCCTCTTGAATGCCTAAAGCTACCGCATTACCGACAACTTCATGGGCATCGCGGAAAGCCACGCCATTGCGCACGAGATAATCAGCCAAATCTGTCGCTGTCGCATACCCCTTCATCGTGGCCTCACGCATACTCTCTTTATTCGGTACGATATTAGGGAGCATATCCGCAAAGGCAAGGAGCGAGCCGGTCAAAGTATCGACGCAATCAAACAAAGGCTCTTTGTCTTCTTGGTTGTCTTTATTGTACGCGAGTGGCTGACTTTTCATCAGGCTGAGCAGGGTCATTAGCTGACCGAACACCCGCGCCGCTTTACCGCGCACCAGCTCTGGCACGTCAGGATTTTTCTTTTGTGGCATGATGGAGGAACCGGTACAGAAGCGATCGGGTATCTGCACGAAGTTAAACTGCGCTGACATCCATAAGATAATCTCTTCGCTCATGCGCGACATATGCATCATCAAAATAGAAGCGGCTGAGGTAAATTCAATAGCAAAGTCTCGATCAGAGACCGCATCGAGTGAGTTTTGGCAAATACCCTCAAAGCCTAACAGCTCAGCAGTAATTGTACGATCAATAGGGAAGGTGGTGCCTGCAAGCGCCGCGCTACCTAGAGGCAGCTGATTAATACGGCGGCGCGCATCGACTAGGCGCTCAGTATCGCGGTAGAGCATCTCAAACCAAGCCATTACATGATGACCGAAGCTTACCGGCTGAGCGGTCTGCAAATGAGTAAAGCCTGGCATAATAGTATCGGTATGCTGCTCAGCTAAGTTCAGTAAGCCGCTTTGTAGGCGTACTAACAGCTCAATAATATTATCGGTTTCTTCTCGTAACCACAAGCGAATGTCAGTGGCGACCTGATCGTTACGGCTACGCCCCGTATGCAGCTTTTTACCCACCGCACCGATGACATCGGTCAGGCGCGATTCGACGTTCATATGCACATCTTCAAGCGCAATCGACCAGTTGAAGTCTCCCGCTTCAATCTCGCGTAAGACTTGCTGGAGGCCTTCAATGATAGTTGCCACTTCTTCATCAGTCAAAATGTTGCACTGACCTAGCATAGTGGCATGAGCGATAGAACCTTCGATATCATGCCGAGCGAAACGTTGATCAAAGCCGACAGAAGCGGTAAAAGCAGCGACGAAGCTGTCTGTCGCTTCACTAAAGCGTCCGCCCCACATCTGCTGAGCTTGTGCTTTTGAAGGAGCACTCTGATCGGGTGCATTTGTGCTAAAATCGGAGGCAGGAGTAGTGTTGCTTTGCATAGGATTACTAGGGTTTGAAGAATTGGCGTTCATATCGGTATAAGACAACTCATAAGAATAAGGGCTCAAGTATAGCAAAGGATGAGGTCGCCTTGCTAGCTGAGCGCTTAGAGTTTTTCGTGCCTAAAGTTATGGAGATGATGACGCTTTGGCAATGGCTACAGTATATCTTGGTCTGGGCGTTGTTCGTTACTATCGTTGGTCGGTATGAGCTGACGACAGGGACGGAGTTTTTAGTGGCTTATCTGACTAAATGTATTCATTATATTTTAGCTATTATACCAACTTTATATCTAGTAGATTATTTGCGCCCTATGTTCAAACGGAGCAATCCTATTAGAGTGAGCCTCTATATCGTTCTGATGTTCATGCTTGCTTCTACTTTATCTATGCTGTTAGTCGTTCTAGTATTAATTAATGCCGGCTGGCTAGCATACGATCGTCAGGGGCTGGCGCTAGAGCTACTGTTCAACATGGTGTTTGCCGGTGGCTTTACCTTAGTTTTCTTGCTTTATTTCATGCGTCGTCATCGTGAGCTGATAGCGCTGAAACAGTCCTTTGAGCACAAGCTTAGTGCCCAAAACGACTTAATAAAGGCTCGTTTGGCTCCGCATTTCTTTTTTAATACGATTAATAGTTTGCTGTCGCTTATAGAGTCTAACCCGCCACATGCGGCTAGGCTACTTGAGCATGTCTCAGCTCTATTTCGGGCCAGCTTCAACGGCGCGCGTGAGATTAGCTTTGAAGAGGAAGTAGCACTTTGTGAGCACTACGTAGCGATTGAATCTTATCGCCTTGCAGATAAGCTAGTCGTCAATTGGCAGCTGCCTGATGATGAGGTTATGGGCGATATGGTTATCACCGCGCTCACGTTGCAAAGCATTATCGAAAAAATGCTCATCAATGTGGTAGAGATGACCACGGAAACGATCTACATAGACATAGCCGTCGTCTGGCAAGATCACCGCGTCACTATCACTGTTAGCGTAAAGCTCCCGAGTAAAACCTTGATGATCGTGCATGATTTACGTCAGCATGTTGATTTTCATGTGCAGGCTGAACGCTTGCAGATCTATTTTGGTCCTAGCTCAACCATTAACAGTACGGTCACTAATACCCAGATTATGACGATTATTGATTACCCTTTGCAAGATGCAGGCATGTAACGCAAAATTGTTTATCCCTTTACTTTACTGTCTTACTTATCCCTAACTTTCACAAAAATACAAGCAATATCTGTGACATGGCATATTTATTGCATAATTTTTATTGCAGAAGAGAGAGATATAACATAAGGAAAAAATTGTCATAGGCTTAAACTATCGCTGCAGTGACTGTTTTAGAATGATTGTATAAGCAATCTCTGTGGAATGAGCAGCTATAGACATAAAAAGTATAAAATAGCGCTTATAGTACAAAAAACAGCAGGCGATAGCCAAAATGACGATTTTGAACCAACCGACTGAGTAAAGAGCAGAAGAGGTATTTTATGCGGATAGTAGTTTGTGACGATGAGCCACTCGCACGCGAGCGTTTGGTGAGAATTGTTAAAGAATCAGGCCATGAAGTCGTGGCGCAAGTGGGCACTGGAGCTGAAGCAGTTGATGCCGTAAAAGTCCATCAGCCTGAGCTTATACTACTCGATATACGTATGCCTGAGATGGATGGCGTGCGCTGCGCGCAAATACTCGATGAGCTTGAGCATCCGCCAGCGATTATCTTTGTCACCGCTTACGATCATTATGCTATTGCTGCTTTTAAGGCCAATGCTATTGGCTACTTATTAAAACCTGCCAATAAAGATGAGCTGATTGACGCATTAGGTAAGGCCAGCAATTTAAACGCCGCGCAGCTTGATGGGATTCGTAAGCTTGAAGACCCGATGTCGCGTCCGGTACGTGAGCACATCGCGGCTCGCACCCACCGAGGAGTTGAGCTGATTAAGATTAGTGATATCTACTATTTTACGGCAGATCAAAAGTATGTCAAAGTTCGTCACATCGATGGGATAGTACTGATTGATGAAACTTTAAAAGAGCTAGAAGAAGAGTTCGACGAGCGCTTATTTCGCGTGCATCGTAATGCCATTATCAATTTAGATTTTTTAGACTTCTTAGAAACGGTAGATAGCGGTCGTTATCAGGTGCGCTTTAAAGGAACGGATGAAACTCTAGCCGTGAGTCGCCGTCATCTGCCCGCGTTACGTGAAAAAATCCAGAGTATGTAGTCACTAATAAACCGACCATATCATCAAACCTCTATTTATGCTTAAATAGGGGTATTTTTTTGCGCTAAAGTCACTTTATTCTGATATATCTCTTTATATTTATCATTCCGAGGCTATCTATGAGCAATACTCAGTCATCTCCTTTGTCTACTTTGAACATCGCAACTCGTCAAAGCCCTTTGGCCTTATGGCAAGCTGAGCATATTCGCGATCGGTTATCGGCCCTATATCCTGATTTGACTATCAACCTGCTCAAAATTGTCACTAAGGGTGACAAAATTTTGGACACCCCTTTAGCAAAAATCGGCGGTAAAGGCTTATTTGTCAAAGAGCTTGAGCAGGCGCTTTATGAGAAGCAGGCAGATATTGCTGTACATTCGCTCAAAGACGTACCGATGCAGCTTCCTGAAGGTCTAACGCTTGGGGTATATTGTAAGCGCGCCTCACCGACCGATGCCTTTGTGTCTAATACTTATAATACTATCGATGAGCTACCACAAGGTGCTGTGGTGGGAACGGCAAGTCTACGCCGCCAGTGCCAAATTAAAGCTTACCGTCCAGACTTACAGATCAAAACTTTGCGCGGTAACGTAGGAACGCGGTTAGGCAAGCTCGACGCCGGAGACTATGATGCTATTATCCTTGCCACTAGTGGTCTGCAGCGTATTGAATTGGACGAGCGTATCCGCAGCGAGCTGGATATCGATACTTGCTTGCCGGCAGTGGGTCAAGGCGCCTTAGCGATCGAATGCCGTGAGGATGATCAAGAGGTAATGGCACTGCTAGCACCACTCAATGATGATATGGCTCGTATCCGCTTAATCGCTGAGCGGGCGCTGAATCGCCACCTGCAAGGCGGTTGTCAGGTACCGATTGCCGCCTATGCGATATTACAAATGGCAGATGCTGCCGATATCAGTAGTAATCTTAATGATGACAATGGCGACACCTTATGGCTGCGCGGGCGTGTCGGTGAGGAAGACGGTAGTAGACTGTTAAAAGCGGAAAAGCGCATAACGCTAAGCGGCACGCAAGCGCAAAAAGAGCAGCAAGCCAATCAGCTAGGTATTGACGTTGCTGAGCAACTACTAGCAAAAGGTGCTGGCGCTATTTTAGACGCTATTTATAACCCTTAAGCATATAATTTAAGTCGCAATGATAAGTATAGGCAATGCCAACTGCGCATCATAACACTCGTGCTTTAACAATGATGCCGCTATTATATTGGCGATTGACCATCGCAGCATTTGTCTGTGTCACTTAATATATCATTCAAGGTTTAACTCGGTGCCCACCTCAATGTCTCGTAACCTCTCACCAGTAGTGATTAATACCCGTCCCATAGAACGCGCCGCTCCTTTGACAGAGCATTTGCAAGATATCGGCTTTGCAGTGGTCGATATGCCTATGCTAACGTTGCAGACGCGAGCGGTAGTAGATGCTGATATTGATATCATGCGGCGCTGGCTCGCAGGTCAATATCAAGCGTTAGTAGTGGTCAGTCCTACCGCCGCGCAGTCCGGACTAGCCATCTGGCAAGCCTTAGTAGCGCAGGAGCAAGCTCAGTCAACAGAGCAAATGGAAGTAAAAAGCGTCCATTATGATCCTCCAAGCTCTATCATTGCCGTTGGCGACGCGACTGCTGACGTCTTGCAAGCGGCTACTAAACCCGTATTACAACCGTTAATTGCTAATAATGAAGGCATGCTAGCGATGGCAGAGATTGCGCGGTTGCAAGCGGGTGATAAGCTGCTGGTATGGCGGGGGCTTGGTGGACGCAGACTTTTAGTCGACACGTTACAGGCGCGCGGCGTTGAGATCGAGAGCATTGCTTGGTATGAGCGTATGATGCCAGACTCCGCAGCTAGTGATTATGCAGCATGGTTAGCAAGCTATCTTAACCAACAAGAGCAGGCTAGCACATCGCAACCTAAGCCGATTGTGATAATCAGCAGTGGCACCGCGTTTGAGCATTGGGTCAGCGTCGTGCAGCAAGCGGGTAATAAAGGCGCTCTTAGGTTAGACGACTTTTGCTATGTGGTGCTCGGCGTGCGTTTGGCGGAGATGGTAGCCGCACAGCAGCTAGCGCATATTCAGGTAGAAGATTTATCTCCTGAAACGATTTCGACGGCAATCAATACGCCCTAATAATTATTCCCTTTTGAAGAATGGTGCTTGTTATGTCAACTGAACCCAAGCCGTCATCTGAGTCGCCTTTAGTCGTTCAGCAGCGCCGGCAAGCGAATATGTTATTACTGCGCTTGCAGTGGTTGTTTATCGTACTTTTAGCACTAGCGCTCGTTTGGCTTTACGTCAGTCAGCAGCGTTTTGAGAGCCAAATTAAAGAGCGCCTTCATAATAACGAACAAGTCGTGACTCGCCTTAATGAAATGGACGATCGTCTGTTCGCCATTAGTCAGCAGACGGCGCCAACTCCTAGAGCTCCGCTCACCAGTCAAGCGCAGAATCAGTTAGACTTGTTACGCATTCAGATGCAAGCGGCGGACAGGTTGCTAGCAGATAATAACTATAGCGCGGCGATTGACTTATTGACTGGATTACAGTGGCAACTCTCACAAGCAAATAATGAGATCGCTCCGGCGCTAAATATCGTCATTAAGCAAAGCCTCAGTGACGACATCGAGCGCTTGCAAGCGCGCAGTGCCCAGCCCAGTCAGTGGCAGTTGCAGAACATAGCTATCCAAGATATCCAAACCTTTTTGCATCGCTATGAGAGGTTGGTTGATGGCAGCTCGGTAACGAGAAGCGGTGAGCAGCCTACTAATATAAATAACACTCTAGCGCACAAAACCACCACTCTTACTAGACGCCAGCTGACTATTCACGAAGTACTTATGACGCTTAATTTAGCCATACAAGCGAGTAATATGCGTGAGCCTGACCAATTAACCCGCTACTTGAGCCAAGCGCGCACGCAGCTACAGCCCTTAGTCGCTTCAACTCAGTCTACTAAAGACAATAGCGTCTCAAAGAGTGAGTCATCAATAGAAAGTAAAACGGCCAATCTAAGCGGTGCTGGCTCTAGTAAAGCTCCTAATAATATCAGCGAGGTGATTGCCTGGTTGGATGAACTAATAGCCGACACTCCCGAGTCTCTGCCACTGTTGACAACCCAAGTGCTAAATCAACCTAAAAATAATAAATAACACAGAACAATGGATACTCTATGAGCCCTATTAGTCCAGAGCATACTAAAATCAATCAGCCGAATCAGCTGCATAGCAACAGACACTATGAAACGCCCACTGCTTTACAGCATTATCCTGTCATTTATTCTCAGGTAGTGCAATGGGGCGAGATGGATGCGTTAAATCATCTCAATAATGTCGTGTATTATCGTTATGCTGAGTCGGCACGCATTCATTATTTGCAGGCTTTAGATTTGTTTGAGGGCAGTGCTATCTTGCTAGCCCATTCTAGCTGTCAGTATCTGCGGCCAGTGACTTATCCTGATACGCTGCTCATAGGTCTACGTTGTCAGCATTTAGGTAATACCAGCCTGATTATAGAATATCGCTATTATAGCCAGCAGCAGCAACGGATTGTCGCAGAGGCAGAAGCGGTCATCGTGCGTTTGGATAGTCATAGTGAGCAAAAACTCCCTTGGACAGCGGAAGAACGCGCACGTCTATTGGCTTTAGAAGCGCAATTTGATCATATTCCAAAGCATTAAAGGTCCTAAAGACTATTAATGCTGCTGTGTCCTTATTCTTTTATCCTTAAAAACAAGGCACGCTAATTTAATTAGCGTGCCTTGTTTTTGCTTAAAGTATGAAAGGTAAAATCATTTGCGCATAGCGCTTTTAGTCTTTGCTTGGCGCATGAACAAAATCAACTACATTTAGATCAAAGCCTGATAGTGCGTAGAACTTCATCGGCGATGATAACAAACGCATATCACGTACGCCAAGATGGCGCAAGATTTGAGCGCCAACGCCGATGCTACGATACGGCTGCTGAGTGATCGTTGACAAGGACTCATTACTTGCCGCTTTATCCAACGCATCGCCAAGATCGATAGGCTGGTGACTACCAATCCAGACCATAACCCCGCGCTCTGAGGCGCTGATTTCCTCTAATGCCGATTGTATGCTCCAGCCGCTCCGGCCCGTAGTATCGTTTTTGGCGGCGAATAAATCTCGCAGCGGATGAAAGCCGTGCACTCGTACGGTACTGACGCCGGCACTGACATCGCCTTTGACTAAAGCTAAATGCGTCTCGTCAGCGCCAAACTCGCGAAAGCGGTGCAAGGTAAAGCTACCGTGCTCCGTCTCAAATGGATGCGACTCTATTTCTTCTACCGTTTGCTCATTAGCGATACGATAGTTAATAAGATCAGCTATCGTTCCCATCTTGATGCCATGCTCTTTGGCAAATATTTCTAAATCATCACGGCGTGCCATTGTCCCATCAGCATTGATAATCTCGACAATCACGGCAGCAGGTTCAAGCCCTGCTAGGCGTGCTAAGTCACAACCCGCTTCGGTATGGCCGGCGCGATGGAGCACCCCGCCATTTTGCGCCATGATGGGGAAGATGTGCCCAGGTTGGACGATATCTTCTGGTTTGGCTGCCGAAGATACAGCAGCTTGAATCGTACGCGCCCGGTCAGCTGCAGAAATACCTGTAGTTACTCCTTCAGCCGCTTCGATAGAGACGGTAAAGTTAGTACTGAACTTAGCCTCATTACGATCTGACATCAATGGTAGTGCCAACTGTTGGCAGCGCGCTTGTGATAGGGTAAGACAGACTAGGCCGCGAGCATGAGTGATCATAAAGTTGATATCTTCAGGGCGCACATGGGTAGCGGCCATAATGATATCGCCTTCATTTTCGCGATCCTCATCATCCATCAAGATGACCATTTTACCGGCGCGAATATCTTCAATTATTTCAGGAACGGTATTTAAACTCATAAGACTCTCTATATTTTTTATTGGATTAGGGATCAAAAATACTGTGCGTCATTGTAACAGTAGATGGCAAAAGGGTCTGTACTGACTAGTAAGCAGAATTGATAATTTAGAATAATCTTTAAAGATCAAGGTTTAATCATTACTAGCAGCTTGGCTCTTTAGCCAATCCATAAACTGCTTACTATGCTGCTCGCGCTGGTTATCGGCATATTCATAGAAGCTTGTGCCGATTAGAGTATCAGGCAAGTAGCTTTGCGCGTAGTAATGGTTGGGATAATTATGCGGATAAGTATAGCCGACGCCGTAGCCTTCATTTCGCATCAGCTTAGTCACACCATTACGCAGGTGCAGCGGTACAGGGGAGGCATCCTTTTGTGCTAAGCTCATTGCCGCATTGATCGCTTTATAAGTGCTGTTACTCTTCGCGCTAGTGGCTAAATAGACCACCACTTGCCCTAAGATAATCCGCGCCTCAGGCATACCGATAGACTGGACGCTACGCAAGGCCGCATCCGCGAGTAGTAGCGCATTTGGATTGGCATTACCGATATCTTCACTCGCCAAAATGACCAAACGCCGCGCGATAAAATCAGCAGGCTCACCGCCGACTAGCATTCTGGCCATCCAATAAAGTGCCGCATCTGGATCCGAGCCGCGTACCGATTTGATCAGCGCTGAGACGATATCGTAATGCTGTTCGCCATCTCTGTCATAACGCACCAATGCTGTCTGTGCCACGCGCCCGACGATCTCATCATCGACGATAATAGGGGAGTGCTTAGGATTAGCAGTCTGTACCGCAAGCTCTAGTAAATTCAGCGCCTTTCTAGCATCACCATGTGCCAGCTCACTAATAAAGCCTTGTGCTTGTAGCTCGATATCCAGCGTTTTCAGTATTTGGTCTTGACTGATGGCTCGTTGCAATACGGCAGCGATTTGCTCGCTATCGAGCGGCTCTAAGCGGTAGACTTGGCAACGAGACAACAAAGCATTATTGACACTAAAAGAAGGGTTTTCGGTGGTCGCACCAATCAAAGTAATGTCGCCCGCTTCTACCGCGCCAAGTAAAGCATCTTGCTGCGCTTTATTGAACCGGTGAATCTCATCAATAAACACCACCGGCGATTCAAAGCTCAGCGAGTCCTTATTATCCAACACTTCGCGCAGTTGCTTAACGCCAGTGTTCAAAGCTGATAACGCATGAAACGGTCGACCTACTGCTTCTGCTAATAGCATCGCGATAGTGGTTTTACCAATGCCTGCCTCCCCATGCAAAATCATAGAGGACAGATGGTTTTGTTCGACCAAACGCCGCAGTGGCGCATCATCGGCTAATAGATGCTCTTGGCCAATGATATCACCTAGAGTGGTAGGGCGCATACGCTGGGCTAAAGGTGTATCAGCGTGAAAAGCAGAGGGCATAAAACTCCTAACGCTTACTTATGGTATTGAATCATAAAAATCAGAAATGATGAGTCAAATAGTGGTTGTTGTATTAGATATTAGGGCATATTAACCATTCACAAGTGGATTGATTTTAATTTTTCTGTCCTAATATGAAAGCTAAGCTAGTAAAGTAGTTAATATAACTCAGCAAGCCAACATCTCTAAACTTGATTAAGGCCTTTTTATACTCATGTCTCGCTATCCTCAAAAAATGATATCTAAGTCGTTATCCAAATTAAAGCGCTCTTTACCACGTTTTGAGCAGCAGTCGCGAGCCTTAACGGCGGGTGAAAAAGAGCTAGCGCGTTCGGTGTTTGGTGCTAGCATTGAGTTGCAGGGCGTCCGACTGCAGACCGCTTGGTGGGTGCTAAGAAATTATGCGGTCAGTCCTAATGGTCATATCTACTTTCATCCCGACAATTGGCTAGCTGACTTTAGCAAGGCTTCGCTTAGTAAACAAAGTTGGCTGATTCATGAGCTCACTCACGTTTGGCAATGGCAACAAGGCCTAAAAGTAGTACGCGGCGCACTGATCAATCGACGTTATGCTTATGAGCTAAAAGCTGGCAAATCGTTTTTTAGATATGGTATTGAGCAGCAAGCGCGCATGGTGCAAGACTATTTTATCCGTCAACAGCTTAAGCAAGACTGCAGAGACTTAGAGGGCTGTATTCCTTTTTTGACAGTGTCGACTGAGCAAACAAAATCTAGCAGGAATACTGATAGCGACAGCTCGTTCACTATTTAACCTTCAGATTGTCAGCCATAATCGCTATGATTGAAGTTACTCGCTTTTTTTATAAAAAATAAACCCGCCCTAGGAGCAAGTGAGTAGAAGGTAATAATAACACTCTAACCTAGCTTTTATAGCGGCGCTCTTAACAAAGGATATGTTTTCTGATGCGTAATTTTCCGCTTTTTAGACCTGATACTGATGCTGGCGACCAACAAAATCGTCATAAACGATTTGCTGAGTCTGCTTGCCGTCAGTCGCCTCGGATGCTTATGACTATGGTATTAGCAGCATCGCTGTTAGCTGGATGTCAGCCGCAAGCACCAGTCGATGACAGCACGGTTAATACTGGAGAGCAAACTGCTGCTGACCAGATGAAACCTGTACCCCAAAGTGATTCAGCCGCCGCTTATATTAAACAGTTGCAGCCAGTATATGTTGCGCAAATGCAGAGCCTACAACGCCGGTTGCAAGCAGAGTATGAGTCTTTGCAGGCGGCGGATATGACTACCAGTGACGATGATCTATTACTAAATAATGCGACTAATGATGACAATGAAGCGGCGGTGGATACCGCTGCTGGGTCAAACGCGGCTGCAGCAAACAACAATAGCACTACTGATGCTGAACTCGCAGCGGGTGACTCTGACGCCGTGACTGAGACCGATACCAATACTGATACTGATACTGATACTGATGTCGGCACTGATATTGATACTGAGCTGGAACCAAACAGCAGCACTGAGGTCGGTGAGCGCGATCTAACCGTATTAAGACGTATTAGCGCTGAGCCGCGAGAAACGACAATATTGACTGAAAAACAAATCATCGATAGCTATCAGAAAACCATCGATGCGCTTTATCAGCCGATATCACAGCCTCTGAGTAGCGCCGAGGTAAATACCTTAATCAATATTGCCGCCCTAATACCGCAGCTGTTTGAGCATACTGAGCTTGCCGACAGGCTCAATGCCAAAAGTCCAGCATTAGCGCGCCTCATTGTCCAGCATCAGATTTGGGAGCAGATAGAAGCTCGGCAAGCCAGCTATATGCAAGAGATGAAAGTCGCTCAGCAGCAAGAGTTTGAAGCGCTGATGACCAAATTTAATGAGACCATCAAAGACTATGATGAACAAATTGCAAAATATGAGCAGACCCTAAAAGAGTTTCAGTAACTGCTTATAAAAATTGATTATAAAACTGAGCATAAAAAATTAACCATAAAAAATCCCGCTCATCGGCGGGATTTTTTATGTTGGTAGATATGTTAATACAACAAATCGTTAACCCTTATTTGCGGTCTTCAACCTTGACAAGATCACGATGCGTCTGACCGGTATAGAGCTGACGCGGACGACCAATTTTGAACGGTGCGCTATGCATCTCAATCCAATGACTGATCCAACCTGAGGTACGCGCTAATGAGAAAATAACCGTAAACATAGACGTTGGGATACCGATAGCTTTTAGAATAATACCAGAATAGAAGTCAACGTTTGGATACAGATTACGCTCAATGAAGAACGGATCTTCTAAAGCGATTTTTTCTAGTTCCATAGCCAGCTCGAGCTTAGGATCATCGATACCTAGAGCTTCTAATACTTCATCACAAGCTTTTTTGAGTACTTGCGCGCGTGGGTCGAAGTTTTTGTAGACACGGTGACCAAAGCCCATCAGTTTCACTTCACGGCTCTTCACTTTTTCCATGAATTCTGGCACGTTTTCAACGCTACCGATCTCATCTAACATCTCAAGGACAGCTTCGTTAGCGCCGCCATGTGATGGACCCCATAAAGCGGCGATGCCCGCAGCGATACAAGCATAAGGGTTCGCGCCCGTAGAGCCGGCTAGGCGTACGGTAGACGTCGAAGCGTTTTGCTCATGATCGGCATGCAAGGTAAAGATTTTATCCATCGCATCGACGAGGATAGGATTGACTTTATAGTTAACATCAGCAGGAGTTGCAAACATCATGTACAAGAAGTTCTCTGCGTAGCTAAAGTCATTACGCGGATACATGAACGGCTCGCCCTGTGAGTATTTATAGCTCATAGCCGCTAGGGTCGGCATTTTTGCGATCAGACGGATTGCGGTGATTTCGCGATGATCTTCGTCGCTGATATCTAGCTTATCGTGATAAAACGCCGATAAAGCACCAACAACACCGACCATAATCGCCATAGGATGCGCGTCACGGCGGAAGCCTTCAAAGAACTTACGCAACTGATCATGGACGCCGGTATGCTGACGAATCTTCTCAAAGAAGTCGTCTTTTTGTTCTGCGTTTGGTAGATCGCCATGAATTAAAGCATAAGCAACTTCTAAGTATTCAGCGTGGTTTGCTAACTGATCGATAGGGTAGCCGCGGTACAACAGCTCACCTTTACCGCCATCAATAAAAGTAATCTTTGATTCAACAGGAGCTGTCACTTTAAAGCCAGGATCATAAGACCAAAAGCCTGAATCTTGCAAGGCAGCGATATCGATAACCGGACGACCTAAAGTACCTTGAATAATAGGAAGTTGGTATTCCTTACCCTCTGCGGTTAGTTTGGCTTCATTATTTGACTTAATGTTGTCAGCCATAATTTCCTCTCCATTGTTTTAGCGTATGAATGTAAAAGCGACGCTTGCTAGTGCGTCATACTGTGTAATCGTAACGGTTGGTCTCGTTACTGGTTAAGTCATTACTGAGGAGCGGTCACTTTGCACGCCGCTCACTTCATATGCAAGCTATATTAGCAGTAATTCAGGAAGAGGTGAAAAGACTTTTCTTAGCAAACACCAGATTCATAGGCTTTAAAGGCAGCTAAAAGGGTGGTAAGTTGTATCAAAATATGTCTAATCTGTAATTTAGCGTTAATTTCGTCTGTTTTTAACACTTTTATAAGTTAAACGCTACTGATAAAGATAAGCTGAGAGTGATATATTTTAGGCCTATATAAATGCTAAAGCCGTGAACAAAAGGTACAAAGTAGCAAAACTATGCTGACAGACCACTTAATGTAAGAAAAGATGCAGCTGTGATATGCATTTATAAAGGATATGAGCTGATAAGTAGAGTCACATTCAAAAAGTTGAACCAACCATTACCGAAACTTAAGTTTTTGTAAAAATAACGACAAAAGTGACTATTTCAGGGATAAATTTGTAATTAGGCGCCAGTCATTTTATAATTGCGTTAATTTAACTGGCATACGCTTTGTCAATTTGATGCAAACCTATCAAAAGTTAACGGCTAATAAGGTTTTTTCTAATATCTTGTTACGATTGATAGGGTATTCTAGGGATTAAAAAGCGTTTAAGACTTGAATGTTATTGTTATTTATTCTATTTTTAGAATGATGATCATGTAGTTATTCTTAATAAAGATGAGCCGATGGCGTTATCTTTTTTTTGTGTTTATGGTGGTTAACAGACACTAGTGGGAATAATTCAGTCATCGCTCAGTAAATATGTCATATCACCATGATGGCGTAACGTGCATTTAGCAAAGTCAGCTAGCTCTTCCTTATTTTATTCATCTCGTATGTTGCTCAGTGCGTTTGGTAGATGATTGCCAGACCATAAGTAGAACTCGAGTATAACCGCTAAAAGGATGCCCGCTGTGAAAAGCAACCGACCTATTGATCTGCCCTTAAGCCAAGTGATTACCATAAACGCCAAATCACCGATTGCGATTGCCTCGATCATGCATCGTATCTCTGGCATTATTCTATTTTTACTTATTCCTGTCATGTTGTGGTTACTACAAACTTCTTTGGCTTCGCCTGAGAGCTTTGCAACTGTGTTCGACAATGTGCTAGTGCGTTTTGTCGCTTGGATATTTGTCGCGGCTATCTCATACCATTTTGTGATGGGCGTCAAGCATCTACTTGCTGATATAGGGATGAACGAAGAGCTAAAATCAGGTCGCACTGCGGCAGTGGTTAGCTTTGTGATTGCAGCGATATTGATTGTCGCGTCATTTGTATGGGTGATGTTCTAATGATAAAAAATAATTCAGGTGTCAAAAGTGCCACTGGTCTTACCGGTTCAGGCTCACGCGATTGGGTAGTGCAGCGCTTCGGTGCGCTAGTACTAGCAATATATAGCCTTGTCTTATTAGGTTACTTTTTAACGCATAGCGGTGTAGGCTTCGTTGAGTGGAGCGCCTTTATTACTAGCTTGCCTATGCGTTTATTTAGTTTAGTCGCTATCATCGCGCTAGCAGGACATGCTTGGGTTGGGATTTGGACGGTGTTGACCGATTATGTTAAATCGAGCGGTCTGCGTTTACTGTTACAAGCTTTGATGGTTGCCGCTATTTTGGTTTACGTATTTTGGGGCATCATGATCTTTTGGGGCAATGGCTTTGGCGTTATCGCTGTATAACTTTTGAGCGCAGCGCTTTGATAGAGGATTAGGTAATTGGGTTAAAACCTTTGAATCGCAATGAGCGTTTTAAAGCTTGCCGATTAGTCGCTATATCACTGAATAACGATAGTAATGGTTATAACCAGCCAAACTTTCACCTTTTATAAGCGTAAAGCACAGATCTAGATAGTAGATAGCCCTTGTAGTTACTTCGCTGGCACCCTGTATCAATAAAATAGGTGCCAGCACAAACAGGCATTAGGAAAATCACAATGGCAACAAGACAAGATAATACTATTAGCAACATTAAAACCCTTAATTACGATGCAGTCATCGTCGGCGGTGGTGGCTCAGGTATGCGCGCCTCGCTGCAATTGGCCGAATCGGGTATGAATGTCGCGGTCATTACTAAAGTATTTCCAACGCGTTCACACACCGTAGCTGCTCAAGGTGGTATCGGTGCAAGCCTTGGTAATATGAGCAATGACAACTGGCATTTTCACTTTTATGACACCGTCAAAGGCTCAGATTGGTTAGGCGATCAAGACGCTATCGAATATATGTGCCGCGAAGCCCCGAAAGTGGTTTACGAGCTTGAGCACATGGGTATGCCTTTTGACCGTAACGAAGATGGCACTATTTATCAGCGTCCGTTTGGTGGTCATACCTCAAACTACGGCGAAAAAGCGGTACAACGCGCTTGCGCGGCAGCTGATAGAACCGGTCACGCGCTCTTGCATACCTTGTATCAGAAAAATCTTGAACAAGGCACGCAGTTTTTTATCGAGTGGATTGCCCTTGATTTGATCAAGGACGAAGACGGCAACATCAACGGTGTCATCGCTCTGGAACAAGAGACGGGCACAGTGGCAGTATTCCAATCGCCAATTACCGTCTTAGCGACAGGTGGTGCCGGTCGTATTTTTGCGGCCTCTACTAACGCTTATATTAATACCGGCGACGGTATCGGCATGGCGGTTCGCGCTGGTGTGCCTCTACAAGACATGGAGTTTTGGCAGTTTCACCCAACGGGTGTGGCTGGAGCCGGTGTGCTATTGACAGAAGGTTGCCGCGGTGAAGGTGCTATCTTACGTAACAAAGATGGCGAAGCCTTTATGGAGCGTTACGCGCCAACGGTTAAAGATTTAGCACCGCGCGATCTTGTATCGCGCTCTATGGACCAAGAAATCAAAGAAGGCCGCGGCTGTGGACCGAATGCTGATTATATCGTGATGGATATGACCCATTTAGGTGTTGATACCATTATGAAGCGCTTGCCATCGGTGTTTGAGATTGGTAAAAACTTTGCTAACGTCGATATCACCAAAGAGCCTATTCCAGTGATTCCAACGATCCATTATATGATGGGTGGTATTCCAACCACTATTCATGGTCAGGTGATCACTCCGAATCTAGAAGCCGGCACCGATGATGAAGGTCTATATACCGAAGGCACGATTGTCAAAGGTCTATACGCTATTGGCGAATGCGCCTGCGTCAGTGTCCACGGCGCTAACCGTTTAGGCACCAACTCACTGCTTGATTTAGTCGTCTTTGGTCGTGCAGCGGGCAAGCATATCGTTGATGAATATCATCACAATGATCATAACTACAAGCCACTTGATACTCATGTGTTAGACTTCACTGTAGGCCGCTTAAATAAGCTACAGCAGTCAACCGAAGGCTACAATGCACAAGATGTCGCCGATGAGATTCGCGCTATTATGCAAAAGCATGCTAGTGTATTCCGTACTCAAGCGCTAATGGATGAAGGCGTAGAGAAGCTGTTGGCTCTAGGAGAAAAGATCGATCATATTCACTTAGCGGATAAGTCACAAGTATTTAACACCGCTCGTATCGAAGCTTTCGAAGTGATTAACTTATACGAAGTAGCCAAAGCGACGATGATCTCAGCGGCTAGCCGTCATGAGAGCCGCGGCGCGCACAGTGTCGCTGATTATGACCGTCCTGAAGATGATGATTACGCGCCAAATGGTCGTAACGATCACGACTGGATGAAGCACACTATCTGGTACTCTGATGATAACCGTATCATTTATAAGCCTGTGCGCAAGATTCCATTAACAGTCGATTATATTGAACCAAAAGTTCGCGTTTATTAATTAATCGCTATTTGGATTGTTCGGAGCTAGCGCATACTGATGCGCTAGTACCAATAACATATTAAGATATTTTATTTTATGCAGCTTACTGCCAGCTACAAGTTACTCAACAGCACTTACGCTAAGAGAATAGAACCCTTGTATGCCAGCCATTACTAAGTGTGGAGTTTAGCAATATGAGCCGAGGTACTCGCACCATCGAAATTTATCGCTACGATCCTGATGTGGACGCAGCGCCGCGCATGCAAACCTATACGATTGAGTTATTAGAGTCAGATCGTATGTTGCTTGATTTATTATTACGCCTAAAGAAAGAAGATGAAACCATCACTTTCCGCCGCTCGTGCCGTGAAGGTATTTGTGGTTCTGACGGTATGAACATCAATGGTAAAAATGGCTTAGCATGTCTCATTAACATGAATACGCTACCTGAAAAAATTACTATTAGACCACTACCTGGACTGCCAGTCGTTCGTGACTTAGTCGTAGATATGAACCAGTTCTACGAGCAGTATGAAAAAGTGCATCCTTACTTGATCAACGATCAGCCAGCACCGCCGACAGAACGTTTGCAGTCTCCTGAACAGCGTGAGCAGTTGAATGGTCTTTATGAGTGTATTCTTTGTGCTTGCTGCTCAACCGCTTGCCCTTCATTTTGGTGGAACCCAGATAAGTTCTTGGGACCATCAGCATTATTACATGCTTATCGCTTCGTAGCCGATAGTCGTGATAGCGATGCGCAAGCTCGCCTAGCGCGCTTAGATGATCCGTTCAGTTTGTTCCGTTGCCGCGGTATTATGAACTGCGTTTCAGTCTGTCCAAAAGGCCTGAACCCAACCAAAGCTATTGGTCATCTGCGTAATTTGCTGATCGATCAAGCCGGTTAATATAACGACACACTGTTTATCAGGTACAAAAAAACACCGTCCTAAGGCGGTGTTTTTCTTTTGTTAATGTTTTGTGTTAAGTGCAACGATAATCACAAACTAGCCATAAAAACTTACGAGCGAAAATGTTATCATTAGCAGCATTAGCTTAATTGATGAATTTTATTGATTCTCTGCTAAATCTTATGTTTCTTGATAGTAAGATAGCTATTGTTAGCGTCTGCTATGATAGTGAATATTCATTACTTAAATACCTAGTATTGAACAAACAAACTATGGTTAGTTGGTGGGTCGTGCTACCCTAGGGAGCATTGTATAGCGAAAGCGAAAGGATACTAATAATTAGTAGACTCTATAAATAGTTATTATTAACAAAATGGTTATTAATAATAAGTCGCTATTATTAAATTATCCACAATTACTCTTGAATAATAGGGTAATGAGCCTATTACTGATTTATGACGGTCATAGTGAGTCTCTTGAAGCAAAAATTGAGCTATAGGCATAGTTATGGCTAGAGCTAGTATATATAAATTATTATTATCAAACGACTAAGATAATAAGACTGAGCGTTCACAAATAGTCGATTTAGCCCGAAATACTCTAATATTTACTAATAATTATAAGTACAACCCGCAATTCCCATTCATTTATCTATGAAATAGACGATTATTATGAATAGTACAACTCAAAGAAAAGCCGATGTAGGATACACAGAACTTGCTGCTGATAATGCTCATTATATCGAAGCTCTTTATGAGCAGTTCTTAACCGACCCTAACAGCGTCGATGAAGATTGGCAGCAGTACTTCAAACAATATCAATCGCCAAATGATGCGAAGCATAACGCCATTCAAGACCAATTCTTGCTACTGGCACGCAATCAGACGGCAAATAAAGCGGGAGCCTCGGCTGCTAGCAGTGATAGCAGCACCGCTCATTGTGCTGACCCTAAGCAAATGGGCGTGCAGCAGCTCATCTCCGCTTATCGTCGCCGTGGTCATCGCCGCGCGCAGCTGGATCCTTTAGATTTGCACCCACGCGATAAAGTCGAAGACTTGACGCTGGCCTATCACAATCTATCAGAAGCCGATTTAGATACCATCTTTCCAACCAACGATCTAAAAATTGGCAAGCCTGAAGCGTCGCTGCGTGAGATTATTGAGATCATGGAGCGCGTCTATTGCCGCTATATCGGTATCGAATATATGCATGTGACCACTAGCGTTGAGAAACGCTGGATGGAGCAGTATATGGAAAGCAATCTTGGCCATATAGAATTCGATAAAGAAAAACGCTTATCTATCCTTGAGCGCTTAACCGCTGCCGAAGGGTTGGAGAAATACTTAGCGCGTAAATATACTGGGGTAAAACGCTTCGGCTTAGAAGGCGGTGAGAGCTTTATTCCTGCCGTTAACGAAATTATCCAACGTGCTGGTGGCTATGGTACCAAAGAGATGGTTATCGGCATGGCTCACCGTGGACGTCTAAACTTACTGGTCAATATCTTAGGTAAAAACCCAGCGGATTTATTCGATGAGTTCGATGGTAAAGTGCAGCCAGAAAAAGGCTCAGGCGACGTTAAATATCACAATGGCTACTCCTCAAACGTGATGACGCCTGGTGGAGAGGCGCATTTGGCCTTAGCCTTTAACCCCTCACATCTTGAGATTGTGGCGCCCGTACTACAAGGCTCAGTACGCGCACGGCAAGTCCGCCGTAACGACCAGCCAAAAGACCATGGTAAAGATGGCAACTCGGTATTACCGATTGTCGTGCATGGCGATGCCGCTTTTGCTGCGCAGGGCGTCGTACAAGAGACCTTCCAGATGTCACAAACCCGCGCTTATACCACTGGCGGTACGGTACATATCGTTATCAATAACCAAGTCGGCTTTACTACTAGCCGTCAAGAAGATGCACGCTCGACAGAATACTGTACCGATATTGCAAAAATGGTGCATGCGCCTATTCTCCATGTCAATGGCGACGATCCTGAATCGGTAGTTTTTGCCGCGCAATTGGCGCTAGATTATCGCCATGAGTTTGATAAAGACATCGTTATCGATCTCTTCTGCTATCGCCGTAATGGTCACAACGAAGCGGATGAACCTTCAGCTACGCAGCCGCTGATGTATTCAGTGATCAAAAAACTACCTACGACACGTACTATTTATACCAATAAGCTTATTGAAGCGGGTGTCATTAGTAAAGACGAAGCGGCTAAATATGAAGATGAATACCGCGAATCACTAGATCGCGGCGAGTATGTGGCTAACTCGCTAGTGAGCGAGCCTGATGAAGCATTGTTTGTCGATTGGACACCGTACTTAGGTCATGAGCTAGAGGATGACTGGGAGACTGGCGTCGATATCGAGCTACTAAAAGACTATGGTAAGCGCATGGCGGTGATGCCTGAAGGCTACAAGCTACAGCGTCAAGTACAAAAAGTAGTCGAGCAGCGCTTAGCGATGCAAACTGGCGAAGAGCCACTGAATTGGGGCGCGGCTGAAACACTCGCTTATGCCAGTTTAGTTGAGCACGATAAAACCTTAGTGCGTATCACTGGGGAAGATGTCGGCCGTGGTACTTTCTCGCATCGTCATAGCGAGATATACAATATGACTGATGGCAGTATGTACGTGCCACTAGCGCATATGAGTAAAGATCAAGCGCGATTTGCGACTTATAACTCGTTACTATCTGAAGAAGCGGTGCTAGCCTTTGAATATGGTTATGCGACTACCGTGCCAAATGCATTGGTGGTTTGGGAAGCACAGTTTGGCGACTTTGTTAATGGCGCGCAAATGGTCATCGACCAGTTTATCGCTAGTGGTGAGACGAAGTGGCAGCGCGTTTGCGGCTTGACCATGTTGTTACCACATGGCTATGAAGGTCAGGGTCCTGAGCATTCATCAGCCCGTCTTGAGCGCTTCTTGCAGCTCTGCGCTGAAGATAATATGCAAGTGATTACTCCAACCACGCCAGCGCAGATATTCCACGCGTTACGTCGTCAAGCGGTACGTCCGATTCGTAAGCCTTTGATCGTTATGTCGCCGAAGAGCTTACTACGTCATAAGCTTGCTACCTCAGAGCTAGAAGATCTATCTAGTGGTCATAAGTTTGAGACGGTGCTCCCTGAGGTCGATAAGCAAGACGCGGATAAGATTACTCGCTTAGTACTCTGTGGCGGTAAGGTCTATTATGACTTACTTGAGCAGCGCCGCGAGCTGGGCTTAGATCATGTGGCTATCGTGCGTATTGAGCAGCTGTACCCGCTACCAGAAGAGCGCTTAATCGCTGAATTTGAGAAATACAGCAATCTAAAAGAGATCGTTTGGACGCAAGAAGAGCCTTTGAACCAAGGGGCTTGGTATTACCTAGCGCCGCATATGTTCCGCATTGTGGTACCGCATCCAACCAAAGCGAAAGTGATGGAGCCTGTTGCGCGTCCGCCAAGTGCAGCACCAGCTACTGGATCGCCAAAATTGCATGCCAGCCAGCAGCAAGACTTAATCGCAGGTGGCTTAGGTGTAGAAGTCTCACAACTTACAAAATAGTTTTGTAAAAGCATTAGCTTGAAAAAGATCGAATAAGCAGGTGGTAGCAGTCAGTGTATTATGAATTTAAGAGAAGTATTGAAACAAAGCACTTAAATAAATAATGCTAATCAAATCACTTGGCTGCTTACCGCAATTTCATAATAAATAGTATTTATCCCAATCTAAGGAGTATATCGATGGCTGAGATTAAAGCCCCTGTGTTTCCAGAATCGGTAGCTGATGGCACAATCGTTGAGTGGCACGTTACTGAAGGTCAACAAGTCAACCGTGATGATATTTTAGCGGAGATCGAAACGGACAAAGTCGTATTAGAAGTGGTTGCCCCTGATGATGGCGTCGTTACCAAAATCATTAAGCAAGTCGATGATACGGTTGAGTCAGACGATCTGATCGCTGAGTTTGAAGCTGGCGCTAGCGGCAGTACCGATAGTGGTAGTGATGATAGCGGCAATCAGGATGCGGAAGCTCCAGCCGTCGATCCAAACCAACCTGCTGCCCCCGTACAGAAAAAACAAGCAGCCGATGGCGGTGAGCCAGTACAAGCGACGGATAAGAAAGAAGACGATCATAAAGATCAAAGCCCAGCGGTGCGTAAAGCGGCTAAAGAGTCTGGCGTTGATCCGAAGAATGTTGAAGGCAGTGGTCGTGATGGTCGCGTTACCAAATCTGATATGGCTAGTCCTAAACTCAAAGCCGACAGCAGCATCAAAAACGATAAAGGCACGCCAGTCGCTGAATCTACTGGTGAGCGTAGCGAAAAACGCGTGCCGATGACGCGTCTGCGTAAGCGTGTCGCTGAACGTCTACTCTCTGCAACGCAAGAAACAGCAATGCTGACCACGTTTAACGAAGTCAACATGAAGCCGCTGATGGATATGCGTACAAAGTACAAAGATCAATTTGAGAAGCGTCATGGTGTGCGTCTAGGCTTTATGTCGTTATTCGTTAAAGCAGCGACTGAAGCATTGAAACGCTTTCCAGCGGTTAACGCCTCACTTGATGGCGATGATATCGTTTATCATGGTTTTTATGATATCGGTGTTGCCGTATCGTCAGATCGCGGCTTAGTGGTACCAGTACTACGTGATACCGATCAGATGAGCATGGCGGATGTCGAGAGTAAAATCCGTGAGCTCGGCGGTAAAGCGCAAGACGGTAAGCTCGGTCTTGATGAAATGACAGGCGGTACTTTCACTATCTCTAACGGTGGTGTCTTTGGCTCGCTGATGTCAACGCCTATTTTGAACCCACCACAAACCGCTATCTTAGGAATGCATGCGATCAACGATCGCCCTATGGCTGTCGATGGTAAAGTTGAGATTCTACCAATGATGTACTTAGCGCTATCTTATGATCACCGCATGATCGATGGTAAAGAAGCGGTACAGTTCTTGGTTACGCTCAAGGATCTCGTCGAAGACCCAACCATGCTGTTATTAGACCTATAAGCTTCTAAGCTTGTATTGGCAATCGCTAATACAAGCTTTTTACCTTTATGCCAATAAGCGTTCTGTCTTGTCTACTGTTTAAAACAATAAACTTCACCTTAAAACTCTCGCTATTCATTTTAGATGAACCATCCTGCCAAGATAGTGTATTAACGATATATCTTGAGTTTGATGCATTATGAATCCATTAAAATAAGTAGCGCTGCAAGCGAGAATAGCGTCAACAGCATAGAGCCAAACTAAATTTTATGATAAGAATATTAGGAAACTACTATGAAAGATAATTATGATCTAGTCGTTATCGGCGGCGGACCTGGTGGTTACGAAGCGGCTATTCGTGCCGGACAATTGGGTATGAGCGTCGCTTGTATCGAAAAGCGCGTCTATAAAGGCGAGCCGGCTCTCGGCGGTACTTGCTTAAACGTCGGCTGTATCCCTTCAAAAGCTCTGCTCGATACCTCACACCGTTATGAAGCCACTAAGCATGACCTTGACGAGCATGGTATCAGCACCGGCGATGTCGGCATCAATGTCGAGAAGATGATTGAGCGTAAAGAAGGTATCGTCAAGCAATTAACCGGCGGTGTTGCAGCACTACTCAAAGGCAATGGTGTCGACTGGCTACAAGGCTGGGGCACGCTAGTTGACGGTAAAGGCGCTGACAAGCAAGTTAAATTCGTCGCGCTAGAAGATGAAGCGGAAAGCACCATTACCGCGAAGAACGTCATCTTGGCCTCAGGTTCTGTCCCTATCGATATCCCTGTTGCCAAAGTAGATCATGAGCATATCGTTGACTCGACTGGCGCACTTGATTTCACTGAGACGCCGAAGCGTTTGGGTGTCATTGGCGCAGGCGTTATTGGTCTTGAGCTGGGTTCAGTATGGCGTCGTCTTGGCGCAGAAGTTGTGGTCTATGAAGCGCTGCCTGAATTTTTGGCTGCTGCTGATAAAGATATCGCCAAAGAAGCGCGTAAGATGTTTAAAAAACAAGGCTTAGATATCCGCGTCGATACTAAAGTCACTAATGCTGAAGTCAAAGATGGTCAAGTCGTCGTCACTAGCGAAAACAAAGGCGAAGCCTCAGATGAAAGCTTCGATAAATTAATCGTGTGTGTTGGTCGCCGCGCTTATGCTGAGAAGCTACTTGGCGATGACAGCGGTGTGCAATTAACCGAGCGCGGTCTTATCGATGTCGATGATCAGTGCAAAACCAATCTCGATGGCGTCTACGCTATCGGCGATCTAGTCCGTGGCCCTATGCTGGCGCATAAGGCGATGGAAGAGGGCATGATGGCGGTTGAGCGTATCCATGGCGAAAAAGCGCAAGTCAACTATGACACTATCATCAATGTCATCTATACTCATCCAGAAATCGCTTGGGTCGGTATGACTGAGCAAGAAGCCGCTGATGCTGGCTACGAGGTCAAAACCGGCTCATTCAATCTAGCCGCTAACGGCCGTGCTCTTGCGCAAAGCGAAGCGCAAGGCTCGATCAAAGTGGTTGCCGATGCCAAGACTGACCGTTTACTCGGTATGCATGCTATCTCTGCTGGCGCAGGCGACATCGTTCATCAAGGCATGATCGCGATGGAGTTTGTCTCTAGTATCGAGGACTTGCAGCTGATGACCTTTGCGCATCCGACTATCTCAGAAGCGGTACATGAAGCTGCCTTATCTGCTGACGGCCGTGCTATTCACGCCATTCAGCGCAAAAAACGTAAATAGTGTCAGTGCAGCTTTGTCTTTAGTTGGTCATCACTTAATGCTAGAGAAGATGGCAACTAAAGCGCCAATAGCTGCCAAACTGTCAGGCTAATGCGCTGTTACGCGGACAATCCTAAGCGTATAATTCACTATTTTTGGCGATAGTGGTATCTATCACTATCGCTAATGTTAAACGTCCTAGCTACATTTAGCGCGTTTGTTTGACTATTTATTATCACTTTTTCAATTGAAAAAAATAAAGGATACAATCAATGAATTTACATGAGTATCAAGCCAAAGAGCTTCTAAAAAGTTACGGCCTACCGATCCAAGAAGGTATCGTCGCTCATAGCGGTGACGAAGCGGCGGCGGCCTTTGATAAAACCCCAACCGATATCGCGGTTATCAAAGCGCAGGTTCATGCCGGCGGCCGTGGTAAAGCTGGCGGGGTAAAACTCGTTAAGACACGTGAAGAAGCCAAGCAAGTGGCTGAAGAGCTTATCGGCACCAACTTAGTGACGTTTCAGACTGACGCCGATGGCCAACCGGTCAACTTCGTACTAGTCGCCGAAGACATGTACCCGGTACAAACGGAGCTCTATCTAGGCGCAGTCGTCGATCGCTCTACTCGCCGCGTGACCTTTATGGCTTCAACCGAAGGCGGCGTGGATATCGAAGAAGTAGCTAATGAGACTCCTGAGAAAATATTCAAAGTCACTGTTGATCCGTTAGTTGGTTTAATGCCGTATCAAGCGCGCGACGTGGCGTTTCAGCTAGGTCTAGAAGGCAAACAGATCAATCAGTTCGTAAAAATTATGACTGGCGCTTATCATGCTTTTGTTGATAATGACTTTGCGCTATTAGAAGTGAACCCATTAGCGGTTCGCGAAAACGGCGAGATCGTCTGCGTCGATGGCAAAATCGGTATCGATTCAAACGCGCTGTTCCGCCTGCCAAAGATCGCCGCACTACAAGACAAAACGCAAGAGAACGAGCGTGAGCTAAAAGCCGCTGAGTTCGATCTCAACTATGTCGCCCTAGAAGGTAACATCGGTTGTATGGTCAACGGTGCCGGTCTTGCGATGGCGACGATGGATATCATCAAGCTCTATGGCGGCAAGCCTGCTAACTTCTTAGACGTGGGCGGCGGCGCGACCAAAGATCGCGTGGTTGAAGCGTTCAAAATCATTCTAGAAGACAGCAGCGTTGAGGGTGTACTAATCAATATCTTCGGCGGTATCGTGCGCTGTGACATGATCGCCGAAGCAATTATCGCCGCGGTCAAAGAAGTCGATGTACAAGTACCTGTTGTCGTACGCCTAGAGGGTAACAACGCTGAGAAAGGTATCGAGCTTCTAGAGCAGTCTGATGTCAAAATCATCTCCGCTCAAGGCCTAGCAGGCGCTGCGCAAAAAATCGTCGATGCGGTCAAAGCCTAAACTTTAAGCTAAGATTAAATCATTAGGCGTTAATTACAGGCTATACACAGTAGCGTTCACCCGTAATAGCTGCCGCTAGCTTACTTATTTAAGTCAGCCTGCCGCTATTACAACCCGCTATTAGACAACCGAATACAAGGATAAAATAATGAGTGTATTAATTGATAAAGATACCAAAGTATTGGTACAGGGTTTCACCGGAAAAAACGGTACCTTCCACTCTGAGCAAGCGATCGAATACGGCACCAAAGTCGTCGGCGGTGTGACGCCAGGTAAAGGCGGACAAACGCATTTAGGCTTGCCAGTGTTTAACACTATGGCAGAGGCTATGGAAGCTACGCAAGCTGATGCTTCGGTCATCTATGTACCTGCGCCATTCGTACTAGATTCTATCGTCGAGGCAGTCGATGCAGGCGTCAAGCTGATCATCGTCATCACTGAAGGCGTACCGACTATCGATATGCTAAAAGCCAAGCGCTATATCGAAGAAGCTGGCAATGTACGTATGGTCGGTCCTAACTGCCCAGGCGTCATCACCCCAGGCGAGTGCAAAATCGGTATCATGCCAGGTCACATCCATCTACCAGGCAAAGTGGGCATCATCTCGCGCTCTGGTACGCTCACCTATGAAGCGGTCGCGCAAACGACGAAGCTTGGCTTCGGTCAGTCAACGTGTATCGGTATCGGTGGCGATCCAATTCCAGGGATGAACCAGATCGATGCGTTAAAACTGTTCCAGGACGATCCACAAACTGAGGCTATCGTACTGATCGGTGAGATCGGTGGTACCGCTGAAGAAGAAGCCGCCGCTTATATCAAAGACAACGTTACCAAACCTGTCGTCGGTTATATCGCTGGTGTCACTGCGCCTGCTGGTAAGCGTATGGGTCACGCGGGTGCGATCATCTCTGGTGGTCAAGGTACGGCTGAGGAGAAGTTCAAAGCCTTTGAAGATGCGGGCATCGCCTATACTCGCGACCCTTCTAAGATTGGTGATAAGCTGAAGGAAGTGACGGGTTGGTAGTCGAGGTATTCCCGAAAGTAAATAAAGGGTTAAGAATCAACTACTAAAGTCATGTTGAGAAATTAGAGAGACACCCCTATAATGGGGTGTTTTTTTATGTTAAAAAATTGCTATGAGAAGCGAGGTGCTGGTCATTGGTTGAGATACGTATAAGGCTTCTTTATTTGCAGTACTAAAAAAGCTGCTAAAGCATCAATTTTTTGATTAGTCATTTTCGCTGATAATCGTATAACACGGGAATATTCTTAAAAATAATATATACCAGAGTATTTATGATTGGCAAAGCAATAATCTTTAGGGTTATCAAGTCGCACTATAATTCACTTTTAAAGAACAGGTTTACATCAACAAGAGATCTCTATGATAAAAGTATTAAGCATATTTGGCACCCGTCCCGAAGCCATCAAAATGGCACCAGTCGTCAAAGCGTTAGAAGCTAATCCTAATATTAAGTCATTAGTTTGTGTAACTGCTCAGCACCGTGAGATGCTAGATCAAGTACTGTCGTTGTTTGAGATTACCCCTGATTATGATTTAGATATTATGAAATCAGGCCAGAGTTTGACTCAAGCGAGCTCAAGAATGCTCCTGGCTCTAGAGCCCATTCTTGAAGAGTCTCAGCCAGACTTAGTATTAGTGCATGGCGATACTTCGACCACACTTTGCGGCGCTCAAGCAGCATTTTATCAGCAGATCCCTATTGGTCATGTAGAATCAGGACTTCGTACTTACAATATTTATTCTCCTTGGCCAGAAGAAGCCAATAGACAGCTCACTAGTATCATCACTAAATTGCACTTTTCACCCACAAAAAGAGCGGCTCAGAATTTATATGATGAGCATAATAACCCCGAATTTATCTATGTCACTGGTAATACTGTTGTCGATGCGCTATTAAATGTCAAAGATAAGCTAGAAGCCAATGAACAATTACGAAATGATCTACAACAACAGTTTTCTGAATTAGACTTCACCAAACGCCGTGTATTAATTACAGGTCATCGCCGAGAAAACTTTGGTAATGGTTTTGAATCTATCTGTCAGGCTATCAAGGATCTAGCACAGAAGTACCCTGATCATGAATTTGTTTATCCTGTACACCTCAATCCTAACGTAAAAGAGCCAGTAGAACGTCTATTATATAATTTAGATAACGTTAAGCTTATTCAACCACAAGACTACTTACCTTTTGTTTATCTAATGAGTACCAGTCATATTATTCTCACGGACTCAGGTGGTATCCAAGAAGAAGCGCCCTCTCTTGGTATTCCAGTACTTGTTATGCGTAGTACTACTGAGCGTCAAGAAGCCGTAGAGGCAGGTACAGTGAAGTTAGTGGGTACGCATCACGCTACTATCGTGGCTGAGGTTAGTAATTTAATAGAGAATGAAGCTATTTATGCAAAAATGAGTGAGGCACATAACCCATATGGCGATGGTCAAGCTTCACAACGCATAACAGAGACTATTGTTAATTTTTTCGAACAGAAAAAAGCTTCAGAGACAATTTAACCAACTATATATAGAGTAATTGAGATAAAAATGAAGAATATTTGTGTGTTCGGCCTAGGGTATATTGGTTTGCCAACCGCAGCAATGTTTGCTCACCATGGCGCCAACGTTGTCGGCGTTGATGTCAATCAACATGCGGTTGATACGATTAATCAAGGTAAAATTCATATCGTTGAGCCTGGCCTTGAAGCGATAGTCAAACAAGCAGTAGACAAAGGTAATCTCAAAGCTAGCCTCACTCCTGAGCATTCGGATGCTTATCTCATTGCGGTACCTACCCCCTTTAAAGGTGATGACCATACGCCTGACTTATCTTATATTCAGGCCGTTAGTGAAGCTCTAGCACCGCTATTAGAAAAAGGGGATGTGGTGATCCTAGAATCAACCTCGCCAGTAGGAGCTACCGAAAAAATGGTGGCTTGGCTCTCTGAAGCGCGCCCTGATTTAACCTTCCCTAAGTATCACGAGCCAGATAATGAAGCGGATATCTTTGTGGCTTATTGCCCCGAGCGCGTGTTACCGGGTAAGGTAGTCGAAGAGCTTATCTCAAATGACCGTATCATCGGTGGTATGACCAAAGAATCGACCAAAAAAGCACAAGAAGTCTATCGTATCTTTGTAGAAGGGGAGCTACTAGCAACCAACTCGCGTACGGCTGAAATGGCAAAACTGACTGAAAACGCTTCTCGCGATGTGAGTATTGCTTTTGCCAATGAGTTGTCTGTCATTTCTGATAAGCTCGATATCAATGTATGGGAGCTAATTGAGCTTGCCAATCATCATCCACGTGTCAATATATTGCAGCCTGGCGCTGGTGTGGGAGGGCACTGTATCGCTGTTGATCCATGGTTCATTGTTAACCAAAACCCAGAAGAAGCCAAGATTATCCGTGCCGCTCGTGAGATCAATGATAACAAGCCTAATTGGGTCATTGGAAAAATAAACGCTGAAGTAGATAAGGTAAAAGAACAAGGTGTTGAGAAGCCGACAGTTGCGTTACTAGGTCTAGCTTTTAAACCTAATATTGATGATTTACGTGAAAGTCCTGCCGTTCATATTGCTAGAGAAATGTTAGATATTGACTCGGCAAAGATCTTGCTGGTTGAGCCTAATATTAGTGAACTGCCTAAGAGCTTAACAGCTGGAGACCTAGTTGAGTTGGGTTCAGCGTTAGAACATGCAGATATCATGATTATTTTGGTGGCGCATGATGAATTTAAGCAATTAGAGTTTTCTAATAAAAACGTCATAAGCTTTGTGACTAACCGTTAAGTTCTAACCTGGCTATGAGAACGATAGTGATCGTTTCCTCATAGTCGGGCTTATCCTTACTGTTCATTCTTGAATGTCTACTTAATTTATCGTGGTGCTCTATGAAAAATAAGCTTTTTAAAATGCTGTCTAAAAACACTAACGAATTTAGTGAAGCAGAGCTGAAAGAGATTAGTAAGCTCGTAGAGCAGTATGGAGGTTCTATAGATGAGCTGAAATATTATATACGGTCACTTGAGTTAGAGAGTGAAAAAAACCGTCTTAATAAATCGTCTGAAAAAAATACGATTTCTTATCAGTTGGGAAAATCGTTAATAGATATTGCCAATAGAAAAACAAATATTAAGATGCTTAGCAAAGAGCTGTATGCTATTTATGCTGATGCACTCAGTAGAAAAAATAAAGATCTAAAAAACGCTAAGCTGTTTCATAAGATTATTATATTACTGAATGAACAGAAGCAAAAAGAGTTACATGACTTAGCAAGAGTGAATAACGTCAGTAAACATGGTATTAAAAAACCAGCTAAAAAAGTAAAAGTCAAAAAAATAAGTAATGAGCATATAGATAAAGCTGCTTTACAAAGCGCCTTCTCAGAAAAAAACATCAAAATCGCAGCCATCATGGATGAGTTTACCTCACTGTGCTTCGATCCTGAAGCAGATATATTTCATGTCACACCAGAGAACTGGCAGTCAGAAATACTAGAGTTTAAGCCAGATGTCTTATTCATTGAGTCAGCATGGTTAGGAAAAGATGGTCTATGGCAGACTAAGATTAGCCATCAATCAATAGAGCTGATTAATTTAATAAAGTTTTGCGATGAAAACAATATTAGAAGTGTTTTTTGGAGCAAAGAAGACCCAGTACATTTTGGAACTTTTTTGGGAGTAGCTGAGCTAGTCGATATCGTGTTTACAACAGATATAGACTGTATTCAAAAATATAAAGAACATCTAGGCCACGATAGAGTCTATTTGTTATGCTTTGCAGCTCAGCCAACCGTTCATAACCCTATTGAGGTTTATGAGCGTCAAGACAAATTTAACTTTGCTGGATCCTATTATCTAAAATATCCTATTCGGCAGCGTGATTTTGGCGTTTTGTCGAAAGTTGCACAAGACTATAAAGGCTTGGATATCTTTGACCGCAACTTTAATAAGCCACATCCACACTATGAGTTCCCTGAAAGTTATCAGTCAATGATAATAGGTACTTTGCAGCCGTCTGAAATAGATAAAGCATATAAAGGTTATGTATACGGTATTAATATAAACACTATCAAACAATCACAGACCATGTTTGCTAGAAGAGTGTTTGAGATGCTGGCCTCTAATACCATCATAATAAGTAACTACTCACGAGGAGTAAGGTTGCTGTTTGGTGACTTAGTGATTTGTTCAGATGAAGCGGCTGAGCTGTCTAGACAGCTAAAAAAGTTCACTGAGCAACTTTTAATTCAGAAAAAATATAAGCTTCAAGGTCTTAGAAAGGTTCTAAGCCATCATACTTATCAGCATCGGTTGCAATACGTCTTAGAAAAATCATTTGAGACGAATTTAAATTCTGCTAAAGCACCTGTCTTAGTGGTTGCCCATATCCATCATCATGATGAACTAGAAAGTATCGTTAAGAGTTTTAATGCTCAAGCGTATTTAGAAAAAGAACTGTTTATCCTAAGCGATTTAGAGTTGGCTGACGTCATTGAAAAGAACATCACTATCTATAGTACTGAATCTGAATTAGCCGAAGCTATTGAGGCATATCAACAAGATGCCTACGTAGCCGTGTTTGATGCAAAGGACAGTTATGGACGTTACTACTTATATGATCTAGTACAAAGCCTAACCTACCTAGGTCATGACGATGAAACTCCTATTGTAGCTATTACCAAAGACAGTTACTTTGAAAACGTCAATGACAAAGCTGAACTGGTACAAAACAAAGAGTATCAACAAGTAGATAGCTTTAGACTTTCTAGAAGTATAGTAACGGTAGACACATTTGAAAAAGAAGTCTTAGATAATGATAGGTTTGAGATTATCAATAGTTTAGAGGTGGAAGCTAAGTCTTTCGCTATTGATTGCTTTAGTTATATCATGAATGGGGCTAGCTTAAGCGATGAAGAGACCCAGAAAGTGCATGGTAATTTAGTCCTAGATGAAGGCGTTGATTTCGAAAATAGGCTGCTACCCGTTTCAGAGTCTATAACGGTTAGCCTTGATATGGCTAATGACTTAGCGATATATCAAGATACGGGTGCTTTTGTTTTTTCAGCTGATGACATAGATGCTCAGCTCATCAGGCCGCAAAGTAAGCAAATACTTGTCACAAAAGAAGGCTCAAAGGTAGACATTACTTCTACTCTTCCCACTGATAAATTTGCTTATATCTATTTTAAAACAATATACAACAGGGCAGATATTAATCTACAGCTAAACACTCAATTTATCGTGAATGCAGATACCAATATGGATACGCGTTCGGTATTCGTATTCTTAGATGAGCATAAAAACAAGCTATCACATCATATAGCAGAGGTCTCTCACAGCCACACTATGGCTATCCCTCCAGACTGTAAATATATTCAGGTTGGATTTAAGATTACTGGTAGGGGTCGGTCACTTATCGAGTCTATAAATATTGGCGAAAAGCGAGAAGCAGTCAATGATTTCGTTGGTAAGAGCGATACGTTAGTATTAGCAAAGCAATATCCCTCTTATGATGATTTATATAAGTATGGCTTCTTACACAGTAGGTTAAGAGCTTATAAGGCGAATAATCATATTTTAGACATGTTTAGAGTGACCAATGATGTTTCATCACTTGGTTTCAGAGAGTTTGAGAGTATCGATGTGTTTTCAGGAGAGCATCGACAGTTAGCAGCGACACTGTCATCAGGACAATACAAAAACCTATTCGTTCATATCTTAGATAGTACGATGTGGAGTGCAGTTAATGATTTTGTAGATAGTATTAATATGTGTGTTTGGGTGCACGGCTCAGAGGCGCAAACCTGGCAAAGCAGAGAATACGAGCTAGAAGGTCTCTCTGTTCAGGAAATAGAACGTAAAAAGAAATTGAGTGATAACCGCAAAACTTTTTGGCAAAACCTTATTAAAGATTTTGGTGAAAAAATAACACTGATTTTTGTTTCGAATTACTCTAAACAAGAGTTTATTGAAAATATATGTGATGGCAAAGAAACGTTTCATTCAAAAGTAATTCATAATTTTGTAGATGCTAATATTTTTCCGTATCAAGAAAAGCCCTTAAATAGTCGGCATAAGATATTATCTATTAGACCTTTTAGTAGCAAAACCTATGCTAATGATTTAACAGTAAAGACTATTTTGGAGCTTAGTAAATATCCTGAGTTTGAGAAACTATCTTTTACTATTGTAGGGGATGGAGATCTATTCAAAGAACTAACCAAACCAATTGCACACTTTAGTAATGTTAATTTACAACAGAAATTTGTGAAACAAGATGAAATAGCTCACTTGCATAGGGAGCACGGTATATTTTTAATTCCAACTCGTATGGATAGTCAAGGTGTATCAAGAGGAGAGGCTATGGCCTCTGGCTTGGTTCCAGTGACAAATAAAGTCGCTGCTATCCCAGAGTTTGTAGATGATGCTAGTGGTGTCTTAGTGGGGGGTGAAGACTATATTGGTATGGCCAACCGTATCATTGAGCTTATAAATAATCCAGTTGAGTTCTCCAAACTCTCTAGAGCAGCTAGTGAACGTGCTCAAATACAGTGTGGTTTTGGTAATACTATAGCTAAAGAAATAGATATGATTAAAAAAATCTAATTTTATTTTTCATTGAGTAAGAATTCTGGGTTTTAGTATTAAAAATATTTGAACCTTTAAACATGGAATAAAAGTAATTAGGATACGAGATGGATTTTAAAAATGAATATTTTTCATACTCAGTAAAAATATTTGATTTAGGTGTTAAGTTGTCATATACGTCGAATCTCGAGGATCATGAGGTTGCAACATATCTGTTTATAGTAAAAAATAATGAAAATATTTTATTAGAAAAAATATGGTATCAGAAAAATATTCAAGATAAAGAAATTTCTTTAGAGTCTGGAAAATATTTTTTTGTTTTTTATATAAGGAAAAAAGGTGAGAAAAAGTATTTATTAAGCAGGAAGTCAGAATTTATTAACGTGAAATTACTTTCTAGCTTTATAAAATATTTTTTTAATCCAAAGACTACAGATAAGGTTTTAAGGAGGTTAGTTGATCAGAATCTTAATGATATTGACTTTGGTCATGTTAGATCTGCTAAACATGGCTCAGTGAAAGTTTCAGAAGATTTTTATAGTACGCTTTGTCAATCGTGTTTGAATATTCTTTCAGAAAATCCAAGAATTGATAGAAGTAGGTCATTCTTACTCAATTGTATTTTTTATATGGCCGACTCTAGTTTCTTGTCAGGAAATAAGTACAAACTAATATTATTTCTAATAAACAGTGCATCTATTTCTTCAGAAAAAGATATTTTGTTTTGGTACGGGTTAATGATGTATAAGATGGAAGAGTACTCCGTTGCTGAGCAAACCTTTGAGAAGCTAGTAAGTTTCAAAGAACAATTATCTTATCATCAGACTGGATCTTTATCTTATCTATCTGACACCAAAAATTTTTTAGATAAGGATTTTAATGATGTTAAAATAAATTATATTTATAAAAAAACATCTAAAAAAACTCAAGGATGTATATTAATATCGTGTGACTTTGGATACTTTTCAGCATACTTAAAAAGTATCTTGCATGCTTTCGATGAAAGGTTAATTGTTCATCTACATCTTATTTTGCCTGACAATGTTGAAGAGTTGAATTTAAGTAAAATATCTGAAAAATATGAAAATATATTCGTAAGTTATGAATTTGTTGAAAAGACTATAGGGAATGTTAGAACTTACTATAGTGTTTCCCGATACTTAATTTTACCAGAGATACTGAATAGATATAAGTTACCTACCATTGTAGCAGATGCGGATTTAGACTTCTTAAATATAGATCTTATATCTGTAGTTACTAGCGTAGGTGATAATGAATTTGCTTTGAATATTAAGGATAATGACCTACCTTGGCTGAAAGTTACTGCAGGTTTCAATGTATTTGGTAAAAATACTGGAGATGCAGACTTTTTTAATGTAATGATAAAATATATTAGATTTTGTTTAGAGACTGGTAAAGATGGTTGGATGTTAGATCAAACTGTTTTAGGTCAGTGTTTATATTTCTATAGTATAGGTTTGATAAAAACTAGTTCTGATTTTGAAATAAATAGACTTCAGTTAGAAAAGACAGTTAGACAAGTAACTAATAGAGCCAAGAAGAGAGTTGAAGCTAAGCAGGCTCTACTGACTTTAAATTATCACTAGCATTTTTGATTGGAGATTGTAATGAGAGCTAAGATTTATGGAGGCTGCGTTTCTCGAGATATCTTGAATTTCGATGAAGCTGAGTTGATAAAGCTGGTGAGCTATAATGCCAGATCTTCTTTAGCAACACTTGGATCAAACAATGCTGCAAAAAATATTTCAAAGAAGCACTATGACTCACTCTTGAATATAGAGTCAAAGTTTCAGCGTCGCATGGTTGAGTCCGATTTTAATAATCAGATACTAGAGTCAGCAGGTAAGGGTGATTATGATTTACTGCTAATAGACTTTTTGGTGGATAGATTTCACTTAGCTGAAATAGAGGGCAAGTTAGTGACTCGTTCAGTAGAGTTTTTACGTTCAGGAATTAAGCCAGATAGAGTTGTAAATACATTTTCAGATCAGTATCTAAAGCTATGGAAGGAAGGTGTAGATAATCTATTTAATACGGTTAATAATACAGTAGGTTTGGAAGCTATAAGGATTAATAAGGTCTACTGGACAAGTGTAGCGACTAATCCACAAGATAGTATGATGTTAAATGAGAAGTGGGATATTGAAAAAAATAATGCAAAGCTTGATGCTATGTATGAATACGTAGAAAATATCCTACCTTCATCAAGCATTATTGAGGTTGATAAAAACTTACTAGTAGCAGATTCAGACCATAAGTGGGGACTGTCCCCCTTCCATTTTACCGATGATTATTATAGAAGAATGGTAAAGATCTTCAACGCTTGATAACTGTCTACTAATAGTTATAAACAAAGTTTTCCAAATATTCTTATACTGTCGAGAAGTTTGAAATGAAATCACAAAAGATATCAGCGAATCCCCTTACTATGTACAAAACCAGAAATAGAGTAGATAAGAAGGCTAAGATAATTAAGACACCACATTTTCATCTCATTGAAAAGCTTGAGTTACCATTAGAGGATCCAATCTGGTGTCCAACGACTGTGAAGGCAGGCCAGAGTATCAGCATTAAGGGGATGGTCGAATATCTAAATATTGCCCCTGCCATTGACCGTAAAGCAGTACTGCTAATCAGAGCCTATGATGATGCTGGTAACGAAGTAGAGATCCAGCTTGATAAAATGTTTAGGTCAGAAGCCTTTGGTGCATACTTCATATATCTACCATCTACGCAAAGCAAAGTGACAGAGCTATATACATTTGTCGTACCTGAAGGGGTAACGACGATTCACTTTGGGTTCAGTAAGTTTCTATGTTCAGATAATGAGCAAGTAGTAGTAAGTGACCTTACTATTTATCCTCAAGCAGTGGCTCAATTATCTAAAATAATTGAAACAGCAAGCAATCATGTGATAGAAAAACTAGAGTTGCCATTAGAAGATCCAGTCTGGTATCCAACGACTGTTAAGCCAGGTCAGAGTATCAGCATCAAGGCGAGAGTCGACTATCTAAACATTGCTCCTGCAATCGACCGTAAAGCAGTATTACTGATCAGAGCTTATGACGAGTCTGGTGAAGAGGTCAATGTCCAGCTTGACAAAACGTTTAGGTCAGAAGCCTTTGGTGCATACTTCATATATCTACCATCTACGCAAAATGAAGTGACAGAGCTATATACATTCGTCGTACCTGAAGATGTATCGATGATTCACTTTGGCTTTAGCAGGTTTCTATGTGCAGATAATGAGCAAGTAGTAGTAAGTGATCTTACTATTTATCCTCAAGCAGTGGTTCAATCTCCTAGAAGTACTGATCTCCTTCGCACTCATTATGTAGAAAAATTAGAGCTGCCGTTAGAAAAGGAAGAGCCGATATGGTATCCGACCTTAGTTCAGTCGGGACAGGTTATAAGCATCAAGGCTTTAGTGGATTATTTAAACATTGATCTCACTAATAACCGGAAAGCGGTACTATTGATCAGAAGTTACGATGAAACTGGTAACGAAGTTGATGTCCAGCTTGATAAAACCTTTAAATCGGAAGCCTTTGGTGCATACTTCATATATCTACCATCCACGCAAAGCGAAGTGACAGACCTATATACATTCGTCGTACCTGAAGGTATATCGACGATTCACTTTGGTTTTACCAGATTTTTGTGTTCAGATGATGAGCAGGTATTAGTAAGTAACCTTACTATTCAACCCCAAGCCGTAATGGTTAATGATGATATAGCAGCCATAATCAAAGCACAAGATGAATATCAGGAAGCGTATGAAAAACTTGTCAAGTTCAGAGAAAGCATTGAAACTGAGATCAATAGATTTTTAGAAGAAATTAAGTCAGTTTCGGAGTTGAATTTAGTTACAAGCACTCTACTCCATAACACTAAGGGTATAATTCATACTGCTAATACACGAATAGTGGATAAAAAAAATAAAGAATTAAAGGATAAAGGTTTTGAAAAAAATGAACCCAGAAGAAAGTATGTAGATATTGAAAATAACTTCCCTCGTATTAGCTATGACTATGGTAGTAAGTTATGGCCTAAAAAGGCGAAAGATGTAAAACTCATATCGGTTTTAGATGAGATATCAGAGGTTTCTTGGTCTGAAGAGTTTCAATTAAGTAGATTGAATAGAAATAAGTTTATCGAGCAGATACAAATAGCTTTTTCTAATGGTCTATTTTTAGAGAGCTGTTGGAAGGGAAATCAAGGAGAATGGGAATATGCCTTTACTTCTCCAGGATTGAAGCATCAGAATGCTCGTGATTTGCTGAAAGCTATTGATCTATCGAAGGCAAAAGGTATACCAGTATTATTTTGGAATAAAGAAGATCCTATGCACTACGAGAAGTTTTTACCAATAGCTGAAAAGTGTGATATTGTTTTTACTACAGATGTTAATAAAATAGAAGACTATAAAAAAGATTTGGGCCATGATAGAGTTTTTGTCTTGCCTTTCGCAGCTAACCCTTATGTTTGTAATCCTCAGGGAAGGTATCTCTATACAGAAGAAAACTTATGCTTCGCAGGATCTTATTATTCAGTTGGCCATGATCATCGAAAACAGCAGATGGATGAATTACTTCCATGTTTATTAGAGTGTAATGGTGTTATATATGATCGTATGTCCAAGCTTAATAACGAAAGGTATTTATTTCCAAAGCAGTATCAAAGTATTGTTAGAGATAGTGTAAGTTTTAAGGAGATGACAGCACTTTATAAGCATTTCAAAATTTTCCTAAACATAAATACTATAACCGACTCTCCTACAATGATGTCAAGAAGGGTATATGAGCTTTTAGCTTGTGGTACCCCAGTAATTTCTACACCATCTTTAGCGTTAGAAAAACAGTTTCCAGGTATTGTACAGATCGCCAATGATGCTGATGAAGCTAAAGTCATAGTTGAAGATCTATTGAGTAATCCTTTGAAGTATGCTCGTTTAGCGCATCTAGGATATAGAGAGGTAATGCTCAAGCATACTTATGAAAATCGGTCTAGGATTATTGAAAAAGCTATGAATATTAAAGTGAATAATAAATCTTCGCTAGTTTCTATAATAATCTGTACGTGTAGAAGTAATCTTATTAGTAGAATAGTAGAAAATGTTAGTAGACAAAACCATGATAATATTGAACTTATATTTGTGTTGCAAGATTATACCAAACAAGAAAAGTCTACGTTGAAAGAGCTCATAAACGCTAAAGCTAAAAATATTAAAAAAGTGGAGTATCTTGAAATAAATGATAAGAGTGTATCGTTGGGTATGAGACTAAATAAAGCATTCGACATATCCAAAGGTAACTATATAGCAAAAATGGATGATGATGATTTTTACTTCGAGAACTACTTAACAGATATGCTAATACCATTTAAATTTGGGGATTATGCTCTCGTAGGTAAGAAAGAAGTATTCATGTATCTTGAAGCTGAAGATAAAGTTATTAGAAGATATCCTAATCAAAAACATCAGAATACAGGTTTTGTTGCTGGTCCAACTCTTGTAATTAAAAGAGAGGTTCTAGAAAGCATAAAATTTGAAGATAGGAATACTGGTGAAGATAGTAGCTTAATTAAAAATATACTAGATAAAGGTTTAAAAATATATTCCTCTGATCCCTTTAACTTTATACAGTTCAGAGGTAAGAACCATAAACACACGTGGAAAATAACAGAAGCAGAAATTCTGTCTGGTAAGCAAACTGAAGTTGTTTACGACTACTATTGTGAAGATTTTATTAGATTCTAAAAGATAGTTTTCTAACTGAGTATAGTAAATTCGCTATAAAAACGATACAGTGAGACTGGTATAAATTTTTTGCAGCCTCTGTCAGCGTAGACACAGCAAGCAAGAAAAATTTATGCCAGTAGCACGTGGCTATTAACGTATCGCTTTTATGTCGAAATTACTATAGTAGACTTTTCTGTTGATAATTACGCTCAGCTATTTAATTTTAAGATTTACTAAAAGGGTTGTTAATATGATTATGCTTCCTATTAAGCATTAGTTTTCTTGCTTTGAAGTTCGTAACTAAGACTGTGATATATTTTAATTTTGACGATTTTCAGGTTCTAAAAGTATGGAAATTAGCATAAAAATATAGTCTTGAGTTTTATAATTTGAGAAAATAAATCAAGGTTGTTTTATGAAGTTAGTTAATATCGCATTTTTCGGAAAAGGTACACAAAGCTCTCGATCTAAATGGTCCAAACCTAATGAGTCTCAATTAGTATTAGCTAACAATGATTTTGAGTTTGCTCTCCATACTCAAAAGGAAAAAAATGCATGGTATCAAGTGGATTTTCCTTTCGATTTAAAATGCTATAAAATAGCTATCCATAATAGGAGGAATTCTAAATTCTACTTTAGAAACAAAAATATTAAAGTTTTCACTTCTTTAGATGGAATAATCTGGAATGTTGTTTATGAAGGAAATGATACATTTGGATTTAATGAGAACTCCTTAGTTATAGAGTTTAAAATAGGTCATGTTTTTAAATATTTGAAAGTAATTAATAATGATGATTACTTACACCTGTCACGATTGGAGGTTTTTGTAAACAAGGAAGATAATAAGGAAGTTACTCTAATATCTCATCGTAAAGATGGATTGACTCAAAGGTTAATAGGCATAATGAATACAATAGCAGTATCTAGATATTGCGGCTTTAAATTTAAGTTTACCTGGCCTTTATTAAATGAAGATTTTCATGATGTTAAATCAGTTGAGGAGACATTCAGTAAGGACTTTATTGAGGATTTCTATCTAGATTCAGTAAAATTAAACAGAGGTTATAAGTTTATTAAATATGGAGATATTTTTTCTACACCAGATGCGAATAAGATTATAAAGAAGCCCGTTAACTATTTAGAGGCTTATGAAAAAATAAGTTTTACACCTCAAATTGAGGATGTATTAGTAAAAGCTCAAGAAGTTAACTTATCTAATTCCTCCATAGCTATACATTTAAGAGCGGGAGATATTATTTATGGCTATCACAGACGCTCACAAGCTTGTATAAATAAAGTATTACAATATCCTTTCATTATAGATATTTTAGAAAAGAATAAGGATAAATATGTTGTATTAGTAGGTCAAGATGACAAGCTTATGGATTATTTGAAAGAGAGATATGACAATGTAATACTGCCTAAGAGTTTTTATTTACCAGAGTTTAGCTCTATACAAAAAATATTCTTTGATGTAGAAATTCTGTCGAGATGTAATAAAATATTTGGTGGAAGTAGTGGGCCTGTACTGTTCGCATCAAAAATTGGTAATAATGAAGTTGTTAATTTACATGAAACTCTTAATAAAGAACAAAAGATAAAAGTTTTGAAAAAACACTTACCTTTTAATTTAAGCGAAGTCCCTTTTGGCTTTAAAGACAAGCAGATAGCATATGCATGTTCTGCATATCTATATTACGGATTTAATACTGAAAGTATTGAAGATTTAATAAGGGTTAATGACTTAGCCATGCATTTTGATCCTGACCTAAAACTATATAATTTGTTTGACTTGTTTTTAACATATAGGTTTAGAGCACCGGAATTTGCAGAAAGAAATGTAAGAAAATATATAGAAAAATATGGAAGCGTTGAAAACCCTATACTATGGTTTAATTTCTTGTATAGTAAAGAGTCTCCAGTTTTTAATAGTGTATCTACTCAGGTTGGCTATCTAAATGACTTACTGGCTCGAGTTGAAAGATTTAATAATTTACCTTATGCAAATTTTCTCTTAGGTATGTCTTTTTACAACTTACAACAATTTGAGAGGGCAAATAAATATTTCGAAGTTTACCTCAAAGAAGTGGTCCCCTTAGAGGCTTCAAAAGTGGTTGAAGGTTTCTTAAATAATATTAGCTTAAAAAGTAAGGTTTAGAAATGAGAAAAGCATTAATTACCGGTGTTACTGGTCAAGATGGTAGCTATCTAGCTGAGTTTTTACTTGAAAAAGGTTATGAGGTGCATGGTATTAAGCGCCGTGCCTCATCTTTTAACACGCAGCGAGTAGATCATATTTACCAAGACCCTCATGAAAGAAATAAAAACTTCCATCTGCATTACGGTGATCTGACTGACTCTTCTAATTTAACACGTATACTTTCAGAAGTTGAGCCTGATGAGGTTTATAACCTTGGAGCTCAGAGTCATGTAGCGGTGAGCTTTGAATCGCCAGAATATACTGCTGATGTAGACGCTACTGGTACACTGCGTTTACTAGAAGCCATTCGCTTTTTGGGACTAGAGAAAAAGACTAAATTCTATCAAGCCAGCACTTCTGAGCTTTATGGCTTAGTTCAAGAAGTACCTCAAAGTGAGACAACACCTTTTCATCCACGTTCGCCTTATGCAGTAGCGAAAATTTATGCCTACTGGATTACCGTCAACTATCGTGAAGCTTATGGTATGTACGCTTGTAATGGTATTTTGTTTAATCATGAGTCTCCACGTCGCGGTGAAACCTTTGTCACCCGCAAGATTACTCGTGGACTGGCTAACATCGCTCAAGGCTTGGATAGCTGTCTATACATGGGTAACATTGATGCTTTACGTGACTGGGGACATGCTAAAGACTATGTACGCATGCAGTGGATGATGCTACAGCAAGATGTTGCAGAAGACTTCGTCATCGCAACGGGTGTGCAGCATAGCGTAAGAGAGTTTATCAACTGGTCAGCAGCAGAGCTTGGTATTACCTTACGGTTTGAAGGTGAAGGCGTCGATGAAGTTGGTATTGTCACTGAGATCACAGGTGACAATGCACCAGCCGTTAATGTAGGCGATGTAATTTTAAGGATTGATCCAAGATACTTCCGCCCCGCTGAAGTAGAGACCTTGCTTGGCGATCCAAGTAAAGCTAAGAAAAAGCTTGGCTGGACCCCAGAGATTACCGTACAAGAAATGTGTGCAGAAATGGTACAAGAAGACCTAAAAGCCGCTAAGCGTCATGCTTTATTAAAAGAGCATGGTTACGATGTAGCTGTAACTATAGAGTAATTATCATGAAAAGAGTATTTGTCGCAGGACACAAAGGCATGGTAGGTTCAGCCATCACCAGACAACTATCACTAAGTAATGGTGTTGAAATCATTACTTGTGGTAGAGGCGAGGTTGACCTTGTCAATCAATCACAAGTGCTGGATTTTTTTCAGAACAATAAAATAGATGAGGTATATCTAGCAGCTGCGAAAGTAGGTGGAATTCAAGCAAATAATAATTATCCAGCTGACTTTATTTATGAAAACCTGATGATTGAAGCCAATATTATTCATGCGGCGCACCTAAATGATGTGCAAAAGTTACTGTTTTTGGGTTCAAGCTGTATCTATCCTAAACTTGCTGATCAACCGATGCAAGAGACGGCATTATTAACAGGCACATTAGAAGAAACAAATGAGCCCTATGCAATCGCTAAAATAGCAGGAATTAAGCTTTGTGAGAGCTATAATCGACAGTATGAACGCGATTATCGAAGCGTTATGCCGACCAATTTATACGGTGTTAATGATAATTTCCATCCAGATAATAGCCATGTTATCCCAGCTTTATTGAGGCGTTTCCATGAAGCGAAACTTAACCAACTGCCTGAAGTCATCGCTTGGGGTACTGGGCAAGCGATGCGAGAGTTTTTATATGTCGATGATATGGCAGCTGCTAGTATTTTCGTCATGAATTTGGATAAAAAAACTTATGACAAACATACAGAACCGATGTTAAGTCATATTAATATCGGGACAGGCGTTGACTGCACGATTAAAGAGTTAACAGAGACTATTGCTAAGGTCGTAGGGTATACGGGTGATATTGTGTGGGATAGCTCAAAACCCGATGGTACACCTCGCAAACTGATGGATGTCAACCGATTAAAGTCACTAGGGTGGCAATATAGCATCGATTTAGAGCAAGGACTTAAGCAGACTTACGACTGGTTCTTAGATAATCAAGAAAGCTTTAGAAAATAATGATATGTATTTAGATAAAAAAATCTTTCAAACCATTATCCAAAATACGCCGCTGGTATCGATTGATCTAATCATTAAAAATGCTCAAGATCAGGTGTTATTAGGGAGAAGAAACAATCGTCCAGCGCAGGGATATTGGTTTGTGCCTGGTGGTCGTATTCGTAAGAATGAAACGCTAGCTCAGGCATTTAAGCGTTTGACATGCGCTGAGCTAGATCAAGAGTTTCCATTAGATGAGGCATGCTTTTTAGGCGTGTTTGAGCATCTGTATGCAGACAGTATTTTTGATAGTGGAACATCCACGCACTATATAGCTCTAGGGTACCAGCTGATTGTGGATGTTAGCTTTGATATGCTTCCTCTAGATCAGCATCATCAATACCAATGGTTTGCGATAAACGACTTACTCAATGATGCTCATGTACACGAAAATACCAAAGCTTATTTTTAGTATCAGTAACTAAGTACCAATCAATTTAGGATAAGGATTATGATTCTACCGATAATTATGGCAGGTGGAACGGGAAGCCGTTTATGGCCGTTATCACGTGAACTCTTTCCGAAGCAGTTTCAAAAGCTATATGGTCAGACAACGATGCTGCAGGCAACTATTCTCCGCCTAAAAGGTTTGGAGTGCTTACCGCCATTGGTTATCTGCAATGAAGAGCATCGCTTTATCGTCGCTGAACAACTGCGCCAGATTGGTCATTTAGACCATAATATCATCCTTGAGCCGGTAGGGAAAAATACTGCCCCAGCCATTGCCTTAGCCGCAATTTATGCGTCTAAGTACAAGGACAACGCTGAGCTATTAATCTTAGCTGCTGATCATGTTGTATTGGATGAAGATGCTTTTTGTAAGGCAGTATCACAAGCGAAGTCTTATGTGCAGCAAGATAAACTGGTTACTTTCGGTATTGTGCCGCATTCTGCTGAAACGGGTTATGGCTATATCAAATATGATTCTACAGGGAGTGAAGTAGGCTCTAAGGTTCAAGAGTTTGTTGAAAAGCCTAATTTAGAGACTGCGCAAGCTTACCTCGATAGTGGCAACTATCTATGGAATAGTGGTATGTTTGCCTTCAAAGCACAAAATTATTTGGATGAGTTAGAGCGTCATCGTCCAGATATTTTTAATGCCTGTAATAAAGCTATGAGTAACGTTGATGTTGATTTAGACTTTATGCGTATCGATAAAGACAGCTTTCTTAAGTGTCCTGCTGAGTCTATTGATTATGCTGTTATGGAGAGAACCACTGAAGCTGTCGTGATTGCCATGGATGTAGGCTGGAGCGATGTAGGGGCATGGTCATCTTTATGGGAAGTTTCTGACAAAGATAAAGATGACAACGTTATCACAGGCGATGTGCTGACTGTTGATAGTCATAATAACTATATATTTGCCGAAACCGGATTGATTGCGACAGTGGGTTTAGATAATACTATTGTTGTTCAAACTAAAGATGCAGTGCTAGTCGCATCCAAAGATAAGTCGCAAGAAGTCAAGCGTATTGTCAACCAAATAAAAGCAGATAAACGTCAAGAACATAGTGTCCACCGTGAGGTTTATCGGCCTTGGGGTAAATATGACTCTATTGATAGTGGCCATCGTTATCAAGTTAAGTGCATCACGGTCAAACCTAGTGAAAAGCTGTCTGTACAAATGCACCATCACCGTGCTGAGCACTGGATTGTAGTATCAGGTACCGCTAAAGTCATCGTTGATGGTCACGAAAAGCTAGTGACTGAAAATGAATCTGTTTATATACCATTAGGGGCAACGCATTGTTTAGAAAATCCTGGTAAGGTTGATCTTGAGATGATAGAAGTGCAGGTTGGATCATATTTGGGTGAAGATGATATTGTCAGATTTGAAGATCGGTATGGTAGAACGTGAAAAATGTCTATGATGGTACTCAATGCGGAATACTATAGTAGTAAAGCTTAAATTATAATTAGTTGTTTTTATAAGGAACCTATATATTCAGTCCTAAATAAAAAAAGTACAAATATTATAACGCGCTACTGAGATAAATTTTTCTTGCTTTTTGTGCCTATGCAGACAAAGTCTGCGAAAAATTTATCCTAGTACCGCTGTGTTTGTTTTATAGTGGATCGACTATATATAGGAGACTAAAAAACAACTTAACTTACTAAGAGTGGTTAAAATGATAAGTGCTACAATTAAGTGTTTTAAAGTAGCAATAGTCAGTGATAAGCTAACTGGAGTGGCTATCAAGGATAGTACAGGTAAACTGTTTCAACTTACTAATAAGTATTGGTCTGTAGTTTTTAAATTTTTTAAACCAGACTTCATCCTAGTCGAATCAGCATGGCGCGGTCACAAAGATAAGTGGCGCTATAAGATAGCCAACTATCCTGATTACCCTGAACGCAATAATGTCGATCTGCGTAAACTCTTAGAGCTTGCAGACAAACATAATATCCCAGCCGTATTTTGGAATAAAGAAGACGGCGCTCATTTTAACCGCTTTATCGACTCTGCCAGTTTATTCAAATATATTCTAACGGTTGATGAGAACTGCGTTCAGCGTTATCGCTCTATATTAGGCAAGAGCGTGAAAGTAGGGGTGCTACCCTTTGCCGTGCAGCCTAAGTTTCATCATCCCACCTCTCTACCACCTCGCTATAATGAAAGCCTATTTGTCGGGAGCTACAGCCATCATATCCATGATGCACGCCGCCAATGGCAGGATATGGCATTTACCGCCGCCTCTCCTTATGGGCTGACCATCGTCGACCGCAACTCTGATCGTAAATCTGACGTCTATCGCTATCCTGACCTACCGAACATGACCATCAAACCTGCTGTGCCTTATGATCAGACAGGTGAGCTATTCAGACAGTACTCACACTGCCTAAACGTCAACACCGTGACCGACTCCTCAAGTATGTTTTCTCGTCGTTTGATTGAGATTATGGCTTGTGGAAGGTTGGCAGTGACCAATCCCAGCTTGTCAGTCAGTACCCGCTTTGAAGGGATGTGTGAAGTTATTGATAATAAAGAGCAAGCGGATGAATTGTTCGCCCAATTATCCAAAGGTTATACTAAGCAGCAAGTTGAGATGATGCGCTATGCCAGTGATCATGTACTACAAAATTACAATTATGATAAATGGTTACAACGCATTATTGAGTTTATTGATTTATAGTTCTCTAATAGCATTTTATAATTTCTATTTTCTTCTTATTAATATAACCAAACCTTTATGAAAAAAATAACCCACGCCGTCATCCCCGTTGCAGGCTTCGGCACTCGTATGCTGCCACTCTCCAAGTCCGTACCCAAAGAGCTTTTGCCATTGGGCAATCGTCCCGCTATTCATTACGTGGTCGCAGAAGCCATCGCCGCCGGTATCAAGCATATCGTCCTCGTTGGCCATGCACAAAAAAGCGCGATTGAAAACTACTTCGATATCAATGCCGAGCTGGATACGCAATTGCGCAGTAAAGGCAAAGATGAGCTTGCTGATAGTCTCAATTGGCTACCCGATGACGTCAGCGTCTCAGTGATCCGTCAAGGCAAAGCTTTGGGCTTAGGTCATGCGGTATTGGCAGCGCGTCCTATCATCGGCGAGCATGATTTTGCTGTATTGCTACCCGATGTCGTATTAGATCCTTTTACTACCGATATGCAGCGTGATAACTTAGCCTTTATGCTCAATGCTTTTGCTGATGATGGTCACTCGCAGATACTGGTTGAGCAAGTCGCTGATAGCGAAGTGCATAAATATGGCATAGCGAAGCTTATCGATAGCGCGACTGACATTGGCGGTAATACAGATGTCAATGCTAGCTTTGGCGTAGCAGGGTTTGTGGAAAAGCCCAACTTAGCAGATGCGCCTTCTCGCTTAGCGGTCGTCGGGCGTTATGTATTTAGCAACCAAATCTTTGACTATTTAGCGCAGACTACCGCCTCGGTCGGTGGTGAGATTCAGCTGACCGATGCTATCGATGCGCTAATTAGTGAGTCTGGCGTCAATGTCACTACCATGTGCGGTGAGAGCTATGATGCTGGTGATATGCGCTCATATATGCAGGCGTTTATTTATTTTGCTGAGCAGCAGCTCGCGGATGAAGAGTAGTCGATGAACGCTATCAACGATCATAAAACTTATAGCAGTGCTCGCGACTCAGAGTATTGGTCGCAGTTGCAGCAGCTCGCCGAGCAGAGCTGGTCGATAGCTGAGCTGTTTGCACAGGATGACAGCCGAGCCCAACGTTTTCAGGCGCAGGCAGGTAGCCTGTATATGGACTACAGCAAGCAGTGTATCGATGAGTCGGTACTAGAGCGCTTACTGAGTTTGGCTGAGAGCTGTGAGCTATCCACGCGTATCACCGATTTGCTGCAAGGCGCTATGGTCAATACTAGCGAGCAGCGGGCGGCGCTGCATACGGCGCTACGATTGCCTAAGAGCGCTGAGTTAGTCGTCGATGAGCAGGACGTTGTCCGTGATGTGCATCATAGCTTGCAGCAAGTTGAGCGGTTATCGGCGCGCATCCGTAATGGTACTTGGCGCGGGTTCTCTGGCAAAGCCATTACCGATGTGGTCAATATCGGCGTTGGCGGTTCAGATCTTGGGCCTTTGATGGCTACTGCCGCGCTCGATGAGTGGGCCGATACCGATATTATCGTGCATTTCGTCTCCAACATGGATGGCTCGCAGCTCGATAACCTACTTAAGCGCTTGGATGCTGAGACTACGCTATTTATCATCTCCTCCAAATCTTTTGGCACCGTCGATACCTTATCTAATGCTCAGACCGCGCTGTCTTGGTTATTAGCGACTGCGACTTTATACTTAGGATCGCAAGATAGTGTGCTGCGTCGCCACTTCATCGGCATCTCCGCTAATAGTGCCAAGATGACGGCATGGGGCATTCATCCCGAGCATCAGTTGCAGCTTTGGGAGTGGGTGGGTGGCCGTTTTTCTTTATGGTCGGCGATTGGCCTAGCTATCGCTATTCGTATCGGTATGCCGCAGTTTCGCGCACTGCTCGCCGGCGCGCATAGCATGGATCAGCACTTTGCTAGCGCTGATTTTAAGGATAATTTGCCAGTACTGCTAGGCTTGCTAGCGGTTTGGAATAGTACCTTTTTGCAGATACATGCTCATACCGTGCTACCTTATGATGGACGGCTGGAGTATCTGCCAAGCTATTTGACTCAGCTGGAGATGGAGAGTAATGGTAAGTCAGTGACGCATGAAGGTCGCCATATTGATTATGATACTTGTCCGATTCTATGGGGCGAGATTGGCTCCAATGCTCAGCACGCGTTTTATCAGTTGCTACATCAAGGTACCCAGCACGTCTCTTGCGATTTTATCGCCTGCGTGCGTCATTATAGTGATGAGGCACGAAACACCTCGCTGCAGCATCAGCATGAGCTGTCCTTATCTAATTGTTTGGCACAGAGCCGAGTACTAGCGTTCGGTAATGCCGCTATTGCAAAGGTCGACGCCGATAGCTCTACAACTGACATTAGTGCGACGGATAAATATAAACATTATCGCGGCAATCAGCCGTCTACGACCTTACTACTCGATGAGCTGACCCCGCATAGCTTAGGCGAGCTGATCGCCTTATATGAGCATAAAGTCTACGTCATGGCGAGCATATGGGATGTTAATCCTTTTGATCAATGGGGGGTAGAGATGGGTAAGCAGATGGCCGAAACCGTCTATCAGGCTATGCAGCAAGGCAGCGCTGCCGCTTTTGATAGCTCCACCAATCAGCTACTTAAGCATATCAAGCAGTTATTTACATAATGAGAGCAAGCAAAGAACATCTCACTAGCTTTGCTGTTGAGATAATGATAATGAAGAGAGTGCTATGAGTCCTAAATCTGCTGTTGACGCTACTAATAACAATGCGTTGAACACCGAATCATCTGCGGTCTGCGTGATCATCGGTCATAGTATCGAGGCCATCACTAGCGCGGTGGTGTTAGCGAGTCTCGATCATACCGTGCACCTCTATGCAGATCTGAGAGTCTTAGAGCAGCAAGTAGAGCTGTATGGCTTTGAGCGCCATTTGCAAGCATTGTGGCAGTTATATGGACAGCAGCAGCAAATCGTTAAATGTGCATTACCGACTAGCGCGGATGAACTTATTCGAAGTTATGAAAGCGCGGATAGTCAGAGTCAAGAACAAACAAAGCCTCTGCAAGTGAACTGCTATTGGTTATTTTTGGAGAGTATCAAAAGCGTTTGGACAGATGATAATTGGGTAATGGCCTTTAATCATAGTCATCAGCAGACTATTCCTATTATTATTAGCGGTATCGAAAAGCTCGGTCATATTGCCAAGGTAGCGGAGCGCTTGCAGCGCGCTTGGGTCTATTACGTGCCGTTTGTGTTTTTGCAAGATGGCGAGGCTTATAGCTCGATGCTAACGCCGTCATTGTGGCTATTGGGCGAAAAAACGCCTGACAGTAGTCATCAGCTAACCGTGCTGCAGCCGCTATTACAACATGCCCGCGCCTATCATCATGCCGATATCGCCACTATCGAGTTTGCGCGCAGTAGTATTATGGCCATGCTCGCAACTAGGGTCAGCTTTATGAATGAGCTCTCCCGCTTAGCGGACAGTCAGCAAGTCGATATCGGACAAGTCAGCGCTATTATGGGGCTTGACGCGCGGGTAGGCAGTAGCTATCTGCAGGCCGGTTGGGGCTTTGGCGGTCATACGCTACCCACTGAGCTTGACAAGCTACAGCAATCGGCACAAGAAAACAGTGTCACTATGCCATTATTGCAATCGGTGCTGCATATCAATGATGATCAAAAAGAGCTGATCTTTCGTAAGTTTTGGCAGCATTTTGATGGCTTTATCGATAATAAAACGGTGATGATTTGGGGCGGCAGCTATAAGTCCGGCTCAGGGCGCACCACAGGCTCAGCCATTCATCCACTACTCGCACTGCTGTGGTCTTATAATATTAAGACCTTAGTCTATAGTGATAAAGCCAAAAGCTCGCTTGCTAAGCACTACGGACAGCAGCCCTTACTGCAACTGCTTGATAGTCCTTATCAGCAGATGGAGGCAGCGCAGGCGATCTTTATTATCAGCCTCTCACCGCAGCACCAACTAGACATAGCGCGGCTTAATCAACAAGCTATGCCTATCTTTGATGCGCAAAACGCTTTATCACGTGCTCAAATTGATAAGTTAGTTGGCGCTTATGTTGGTATTGGGCGCGCTAAGTAAGTCTTTAAGCCGACACCGCGCCTTGCTTAGCTAACCACTCCTTAATCTCATTAACCTGCGTATTAAGTAAATTCTCATCACCACGAGTCTCTATATTGAGCCTGATCAGCGGCTCGGTATTAGATGCCCGCAAATTAAAGCGCCACTGACCGAAGTCGAGACTAAGCCCATCAAGGGTGGATTTGCTCGGTTGTTCGTCAGCAAATTTACTTTCTATATCATTAATGATCGCCTGCGCATCACTGCTAGTTAGACGAAAATTTAGCTCGCCTGAGCTTGGATAAGCGCTGATATAACCATTGACGAGTTCTGATAAGCTCTTGCCAGTGATCGATAATAATTCGATGGTGAGTAACCACGGTATCATACCGCTATCGCAATAAAAGAAATCGCGGAAATAATGATGGGCGGACATCTCGCCGCCATACACCGCCTCTGACTCACGCATCACTTGCTTGATAAAAGAGTGTCCTGATTTACTAATGACCGCTTGACCCCCGTGCTGTTTGATCACCGCTTCGGTGTTATAAATGACGCGCGGATCATAAACAATCGACTCGTTTGGGTATTTATTAAGAAACGCTTGTGCGAGCATACCGACTACGTAACTGCCATCGACAAACTCGCCAGTCTCATCGAACAAAAAACAGCGATCAAAATCGCCATCAAAGGCAATGCCCAAATTGGCATTATGCTCTAGCACCGTTTGCCGAGTGGACTCTCTATTGGCCAAAATCATCGGATTAGGAATACCATTAGGGAAGCTGCCATCAGGTTGGTGATGCAGTTTGATGACTTCAATAGGGGCATCCGCTTGCGCTAATTTATCGATTAGTAAATCCACCACCGGACCGGCGCTACCATTGCCCGAGTTAATAACAATTTTTAATGGTTTGAGCTTGTCGATATCGATAAAGTCGATGATATGTTCGATATAAGCGCTCTTATCAGCTAGTACTTCAAGAGCGCCTTTTTGTTTAGGATTAGCAAAGTCTCCTGATTCAGCGAGCGCTTGAATCTCAGCTAGACCATCATCAGCACTTATGGGTTTTGAGTGCTCTTTGACTAGCTTTAGACCATTATAGTTGATCGGATTATGGCTAGCGGTGACCTCGATACCGCCCAAAGTCTGATAATGGCTAGTGGCAAAATACACCTCCTCGGTGCCGGTCATACCCAAATCTATAACATCGACACCGGCATCGATAATACCCGCAATAGCCGCTTGTTTAAGCTGCTCGCTTGAATGGCGGATATCACTGCCGATAGCAATAGCAGGCTTGAGATATGTCAAATCGCTAGAGTCAGCAGCTGCGTGGTATCTCTTATAAAGAATCTCAGCAAAGGCGCGACCAATTCGGTAAGCTATGTCTTCATCGAGAGTCACGCCAAGCTCACCGCGTATATCGTAGGCTTTAAAGGAGTTTATAGTGATAGGCATAAAGGTAGACGTAGGCTGATAGCTTGCAGTATTGGCAGTAGACATAAAATAGATATTCCTAAGCTTAAAGGTAGAGAGCATTATTATTAAATAACTATTCAATGATACACTAACTTATAAACCGCTATAAACGATTCGTGTTAAACGATAGAAATAAGAGTGATTGTGTTAATGACTACTAAAGATAATAATGCAACTGTTGTAAATGCAGACCAAACTAAAACCCTACCTCCGCAGCCAGTCGTAGGCACACCTAAAGCCACTGGCGAGATAAGTGATTTGTTAGCGTTAATGGCGCGACTGCGAGCGGATTGCCCTTGGGACAAAAAACAGAGCAATCATAGCCTAATTCCTTATGCTATCGAGGAGGCGTATGAGCTAGCAGAAGCAGTGCAGACCGATGACGATGAGGATATTAAAGGCGAGCTTGGCGATGTGTTATTGCAAGTGATTTTTCATTGTCAGCTCTACGCTGAGCAAGGACGTTTTGATCTGAGCGATGTGATAACCACTTTGCAACAAAAACTGATTCGCCGTCATCCGCATGTGTTTGAGACAGAGAGCCTCAAAGATGAGGCGGCGGTCAAAGCGCGTTGGGATGAGATCAAGCTTGAGGAGCGTCAAGCCGATGAAGCTCGTGGCAAACCGCGTCGTCGTTTGGATGCGACTAAGGCGGGCAGTGCGCTGATGCAAGCACAATCGGTACAAAGCCAAGCGTCAAAGTTAGGCTTTGATTGGGAAGGGGTGACAGGTGCTTTTGAGAAATTAGAAGAAGAGATTGAGGAGTTAAAGGCGGAAATTAGCGATAAGTCTAAGGCTGAGATAAAAGCGAGTATTAGCGATATCGAAAAAGAGCTTGGCGATTGTGTGTTTGCCTTAGTCAATGTGGCGCGTAAGCTCAATCTAGATGCAGAAGCGGCAACGTTGACTTGCGTGCATAAGTTTAAGTCGCGTTTTGGTTATATCGAAGCACAGTTAGCGCAGTTAGGCAAAAGCTTGGAGGATAGCGATATCGACGAGATGGACGCGCTTTGGGAGTCTGCCAAACAGCATGAACGCGCTTTATAGCCTTGTCAATAATCTAAAGTTGCTAAAGTATGTCAAGCGCTCAAACCTTTTATTGAGAACGTTATCATGCCTTTTAACCCTATATTTTATGATGACAAAGGTACAAGCGGCTGTTTGTTATGCGGATCCAAAGCAAGCTTATGAGTATCTATTAGCGCAAGAGAAGTATGAGACCCAAGCGCGCGAGCAGGCAGTCGTCAATATAAATAGTGCTAGCGAGGGCGAGCTAGTAACGCTTGACGGTATCGGCAGTAGCAAAGCGCAAGAGATTATTCTCTACCGTGAAATGTTTGGCGCGTTTAAAAACGTTGATGAGCTAGAAAAAGTAAAAGGCATCGGAGCCAAAACTATTGAGAACAATCGAGCACGAATGCGCGTGCAGAATTAGTTTTTCGTTCTCTAAAATATAGAGTGACTATTTATTTAACTTTTATTATCCATCTTTAGCAAATTGGCTGTAAGTAAATGTCATAATGCAGCAATCAAGCCTAAAATTTGTTAAACTAGCCGATATGTTTGCCTGATAAGCGCTGTGTTTATTAGGAACGACAGAATACCGGCGAGGAGTAGATGCATGGCCGAGCGTGCCGCCAAGCAGTTAGAACTAAATAAATCTGAATTACCCAATTCCATTACCGAAGTGATTGCCACCTTATCCCGAGCAGGGTTTGATGCCTATATCGTCGGTGGCGGCGTGCGCGACACCTTATTGGGACTGCAGCCCAAAGATTTCGATGCGGTCACCGATGCCAAGCCTCATGAGATAAAAGACGTGTTTGGCAAGCGTTGCCGCATTATCGGGCGTCGCTTTCAGTTGGCGCATGTCTACTCAGGCCGCGAGCTCATTGAAGTGGCGACTTTTCGTGGGCCGCCTAATAATAATGCGAGTACCAATCAAGACGGTATGATTTTGCGTGACAACGTCTGGGGCGATATCAAACAAGACTTTGCCCGTCGCGACTTCTCTATTAATGCGCTATATTATCAGCCGCTCAAAGGCGTGGTGCATGATTTTTGCGGGGCGCTTGAGGATATTGATAATCAAGTCATTCGCTTGTTAGGTCATGCGCCGGTACGTATCGAAGAAGATCCAGTACGCTTGCTACGTGCGCTACGTTTTAAGGCCAAGCTAGGCTTTGAGTTTGATAAGGAGCTATCCGAGCAGTTTCACGATAGCAATTGGGCTCTGCTTGAGCAAATCTCGCCGCATCGCCTCTATGATGAGACGCAAAAAATGTTTACCGGCGGCTATCTGGTGCCTTTATTGCCGCTTTTATTTGAATATGGCGCTATCGATAGTCTCATTATCTATCCGCCCTCTGAGCCAAGTCCATTAGTGCAGCAAGTCGCTATCAATACCGATAAGCGCATCGCGGCCGGTAAGAGTATCAACCCGGCTTTCTTCTACGCCGCTTTATTGTGGGAGAATTATCTACATCAGCTAGAAAAAGCCAAAAATCGCAATATGCCTTTTGCTGAAGCGCAAATGCATGCCGCGGGTAAAGTGATTGACCGTCAACGCATCAAGACTGCTATTCCGAAGTTTGCCGAGCAGTTTATCCGCGATATCTGGATTTTGCAGCCCAAGCTTGCCGCGCCGCGTAATAAACAAATTGAACAATTGGCTGAGCATCCGCGCTTTCGCGCCGGTTTTGACTTTTTACTGCTGCGTGAACAATGCGGTGATGCCGATCATCCGTTATCTGAATCCACTAATGGCATGGGTGAGTGGTGGCAGACTTATCAAACGCTCTCTGAAAAAGACAAGCAGCAAGCGATAGCTGATTTTGATGAAAATATTCGCCGCGGCGCTTATAAAAAGGGACAACGTGGACGCGGGCGTAATCGTCAAAAGCAAAACGACACTGCTCAAGCTAATGCACACAGCAATCCTGACCAAGTTAAAGTCAATCAGAGCCATACTCATCAAGCCGCAAATGACACTGCGAATGTACCCTCGCGTCGTCGCCGCCGCAACAGTGACAAAGTAGCTACTCAGAACAATAATCTGCAAGCTGCTAGCCCTGAGCAACTGAAACAAGATAGCCAAGAGCTTGAGCAATTGCAGCAGTTGTCACTAGCAGCAACGAAGCAATCGCACAAAAAACCTGCCGCGCCAAAGCCATTGTTTGTGATTGAACACGAAAGAGTAGTGCCACCGCTCAAAATACAGGTGGATGGCGAGAATAATAGCAACAGTGTTAATGGCAATGATAAAGCTAGCCCTAGCAAAATGACTAAGTCTAGCGGCCGCAAAGTCTCTGCTAAAAATAAAGCCGCTGTTGCAAACCAAGAAAACGCTAGCTTGCCAGTGGAGAGTAAAGCGGAGGCCAAATCAGCTAAATCATCGGCAGCTGCTAAGGCACAAGCTCAGCCGTCAAAAGCTAAGTACTCAGAAGCTTCAGTGACCATGGCAATACCGCAAACACCCAAATCAGTGGCGAGTACTAAAAGTAGCGAACCCATCCCTAGCAAGCGTCGCCGTAAGCCCTTAAATTTGTCTAAACCTGCAGTCAATAAGAGCGCAGATAAAGAGTTAGCAGCTAGCAAGCAAGATAACCAAGCTTTGCAAGATGGTAATGTTTCTAAAGGCGGCAATTCTTCTAAAAAAGATAATGCTTCCAAAGATGATAAAGCTGCCAAGTCCTCGTCAGCTAAAGCTGAAAAGAAAACTTCGACTGCTAAATCCGTTGGCAAGGCTAACGCTACTGAAGCAAAAACAGCTGCCAATAAAGGCGCGATACCTGCCAAACGCCGCCGCCGTCAGCCCAGTACTGATAATGCTTGATAGTAATAATTGGGTCACTTGTTATTTAGGCTTAGGCAGTAACTTAAGCAATGAGCTAGGCTCGCCCATTGAGCATTTGCAGCAAGCGCTTGTCAGCTTAGAGCAGCACACTGCTGTGCGTCAGCTACGAGTGTCTTCTAACTATGCGTCAGCGCCGATGGGCCCGCAAGATCAGCCCGATTTTATCAATGCGGTGGTGGAAGTAGAAACGACTTTAACGCCCTTAGAGCTGCTAGCTTTTTGTCAGCAATTAGAGGCGCAAGCACAGCGTGAACGTTTACGGCGCTGGGGCGAGCGCAGTCTCGACGTTGATATTTTGCTTTATGGTCAGCAGCAAATCGATGAGCCGACGCTGATAGTGCCGCATGCTGGACTTCATGAGCGCAACTTTATGTTGGTACCGCTACGAGAGCTAGCGCCTGAGCTGATGATTAAGGATCAGCCTGTCTCAGCCTATCCATTGAGCGCAGACTGGAGCGGGCTTAAGCTTATCAAGTGATTGCTAAGCTAACTACTGAAGTTTTTCTATATCATTAGCCACTTAAAAATACTTTTATCAAGTCATTGAGGGTCATATGACGACTTTATCTACGCTCAAAAAGTTTAAAAAAGACGGCACCAAATTCACTTGCCTCACCTGCTATGATGCGATGTTTGCACGGATGATGGAAAAGGCGCAAATCGATACCATCTTGATCGGCGATAGCTTAGGTATGGTGGTGCAAGGTCATGACTCGACTTTACCGGTAACTGTCACTGATATGGCATACCATACGGCGAATATCGCGCGTAGTAATAAGCAGGCTCTGATCTTGGCGGATTTGCCTTTTATGAGTTATGCACTTGAAGCTGAAGCCATTGCTAACAGTCGGCAGCTGATGCAAGCAGGCGCTCATGTCATCAAGATAGAAGGCGGGCGTGAACTTAGTCGTTTGGTCGCCACTTTAGCGCAAGCGGGTACGCCAACTTGTGTGCATCTAGGCTTAACGCCGCAGTCGGTCAATGTCTTTGGTGGCTATAGGATTCAGGGCCGTAGCGATGAAGCGGCGGATAAATTATTAGCTGATGCCAAAGCAGTGGTAGAAGCGGGCGCGGCGCTGTTAGTCTTAGAATGCGTCCCTGCAGATTTAGCTAAGACGGTGACTGAAGCGGTCGCGGTACCGGTCATCGGCATCGGTGCCGGAGCAGATACCGACGGTCAAGTGTTAGTCATGCATGACATGCTAGGCATGGTGCATGGCCGGGCGCCAAGATTTATTCATGATTTCTTGACTGATGAGCGTAACACTGAGCGTAGCATCGAAGGCGCGTTTGCGCTGTACCAGCAGTCGGTACGCGAGGGTAGCTTTCCGCAAGCGCAGCATCAGTTTGATTAGCTAGAAATATTTTGGGTTAGTAGTTAGCAGGGTGCGTTTCACGCACCATTAAACAGATATAGCAATCACATCTCATCCGATACCAAGATAAGAAGACTTTTTGATGCCTATCATTCATCATCATATCGCTAGTTTGCAAGACACCTTAAAGCCTCTGCGTAGTCAGCAGCGTATTGCTTTAGTACCAACGATGGGTAACTTGCATGCTGGACACCTACAACTGGTCAAAATGGCTAAACAGCAGGCTGATATTGTGGTAGTCAGTATCTTTGTTAATCCAACCCAGTTTGGTATTGGTGAGGATTTTGAGAGTTATCCACGCACTCTTGAGGCTGACGTTGCTAAGCTAGCAAGCGTCGATACCGATTACGTGTTTGCGCCTAGTATTGATGAGATGTATCCGCTGTTGCCACCGCCTACTAAGGTTATGGCTGGCGCGATAGCTATGCAATTATGTGGTCAATCGCGTCCGACGCATTTTGATGGCGTCGGTATCGTCGTCGCTAAACTGTTTAATATTGTGCAGCCTGATGTGGCCTTTTTTGGGCAAAAAGACTATCAGCAATTAGCGATTATCAAGCAATTAGTCAGGGATTTAAGTTATCAGGTAGAGATTATTGGTGCGCCTATTGTGCGAGCGGAGGACGGCTTAGCTTTATCTTCTCGCAACCAGTATTTAACCGATACTGAGCGCAAAACCGCACCCGTTTTACATCAAGTATTAGTAAATTTCGCTGATCAATTAGCACAAAAAATAGCAGAAGATAGCTTTGATAACTCAGTATTGCAATCGTTATTAACACGAGCGGCTCAGCGTATTACTGCAGCGGGTTTTGCTATAGACTATCTAGAAGTAAAAACTACCGATTTGCAGCCTATTACTTTTGAAGCGTCCTATCTTAAAGAAAATCAGCAAGATTTGATTATTCTAGTCGCCGCAAAACTAGGGCAGGCAAGACTGCTGGATAATCAATTGGTACGACTAGACAACCCATGGGTTAAATAATCTTATTAGCGCTAAATAAATAGCGTAGGATAGAGACAGTTCGTTCGGTCGTTTAGAACGCAGTAAGCGTATTTATTAATCAGCTTATGGATTAGGGTAATAGCATGGAAGTGGACAAACTCGGCGCAAATACTCAAACGCCATCACTTAGCGATGATAAGTTAAGCGTACTTATTGTCTCTGGGCGCTCAGGCTCAGGTAAGACCTCAGTGCTCAATACTTTAGAAGATCTGGGCTATTATTCTATTGATAATTTGCCGTTATCGCTAGTTCCTGAAGCGGCGCATAAACTTGTTAATGAGAGTAATATCAAGCGCGTGGCTTTAGGCGTTGATATTCGCTCACCGCGTGCTGACTTGTCTAACTTTGCAGCGATTCAAAAGCAGCTACATCAGCGCTATGGCGAGTTAAAAGTACAAGTGATCTATGTCACTGCGCAAGAGGATATCTTAGTTGCGCGCTTTAACGCGACTCGCCGTGTGCACCCGCTAATGGCGCAAGATGCTGACGGTGTTGAAAACACCAAATACAATCTGCCAGCCGCGATAAAAAGAGAAGTCGAATTATTGCAGCCCATCGCTAGCTGCGCCGATATTACTATCGATACTAGTAAACTTAATATTCATCAGCTCAAAGAGCGTCTGCGCGATCAAGTCGGGGCGGATAACAAGATTATCGTTAATCTGCTATCGTTCGGTTTCAAATATGGGACGCCTATCGATGCTGATTTTGTCTTTGATGTTAGGATTTTGCCTAACCCGCATTGGAACACTGCTCTACGCAGTGCGACTGGGCTAGATAGCGAAGTTGCAGCGTTCTTTGCTGATTATCCAGAAGTAAGCGAGATGAGCGATGATATTGCTACCTTCCTCACGCGCTGGCTGCCCAATTTTTTGCATAATAACCGCCATACGGTAACCGTAGCTATCGGCTGCACTGGCGGCAAGCATCGTTCGGTTTTTATTACTGAAAAGCTACAACGCCATTTGACTCAGCATCTACCAAAGGCGTTAACTATAGTCGCTAAGCACCGCGAAAAAAATCGCTGGTAGTCGTTTGTTTTTTATATAGTCGATACACTTTAAAAATGGTATAGCGCTACTGGTATAAATTTTACTTGTGTGCTGTATTCACAGAGGCTGCGTTAAATTCATCCCAGTAGCGCGCTTAAACATATCACAGGTTTAATTTCAACTGACTAGAGTGACTTTACTTGCAGTCGTTATTTTTTATCCTTTATTTCCATTATTCTTAGAGAGCTTTTATGATTGATTGGTCAGAACAAGACATGCGCGTTTCGCGTACCGAACTCAAAAAATCCCATGAGCGGCTGCAAGCGTTGTCGATACCTTTGGCTAACTTATCGAAAAAGCAGTTAAAAACCTTGCCTGCCAGTGATTATTTTATGGCAGAATTGATGGCTTTAGCCGATATTACTAGCGCTAATGCGCGTAATCGGCAGACTAAGCGTGTCGGCAAGTTGATCAGTGAAGAGAATCGTCACGAGCTCATCAAAGCGCTCTTTGAGGCGTTTTTCCCTAATGAGCAAGTTGCCAAGATAGAAAGCTGGCGCGGTAGGCTTAATATCAATGATGAAAGCACGCTTAAGCAATTCATCAAGCAGTATACTGCTTCCGAGCGTAATAGCTTGTATCAATTACTGTTATGGATTGAATATGCCAAACACACCCAAGACGATGAGCTCATGATGGAGTCCGAACAGGATTTAGCGAGCTACATCCGTGAAGTTGCTATCTTATCGCAGCTCAAATAGTCTTGCTAAGGTAAGAAATCGTTGGTAGCGATAAAAAGGTCAGCTTAATGCTGGCTTTTTTGCATTTGCATTTTGCTAAATAGTTTTTAGATAGGACGAATGTTAAAGATGGGCAGTAAAGCTGCTAATAGCTTGATAAGGTTGTTGTTTTCCATCTTGTAATCTAGTGGGCAGCTCCCCATAAATAATAGTAATTCAAAATCTTTGAGAGTTTTAGCAGTTATGGTTAAAGTTTCAGAATCGAATGCTGACGACAACATAAGTAATGATGTCAACAATGGCGCTAGCAAAAATGCTAGTGCAGACAATAATAAAAGTGCAGACGATAATAAAGATGCTGTTGAAATCGAGAGTAAAGACGACAGAAAAGCTCGTCTTAAGCACCTGATTAAGCGTCTGCCTAATTTGCCAGGCGTTTACAAAATGCTAGGTAAAAATGGCGATATTCTCTACGTTGGTAAAGCCAAATCGCTAAAAAGCCGCGTCAATAGCTACTTTGCAAAGACCATCGATCACCCAAAAACTCGGGCTTTAGTCGCGCGTATTCATAATATAGAAACCATTATTACCCGTAGTGAGACCGAAGCGCTGCTGCTCGAACAAAACCTAATTAAAGAATACCGGCCGCCTTATAACGTGCTACTGCGTGACGATAAGTCTTATCTTTATGTATTTATCTCCGCTGATAAACCTTATCCGCGTTTGGCTTATGGCCGCGGTAAAGGCAACCATCAAAAAGGCCGCTTCTTTGGACCCTTTCCCTCAGCGCATGCCGCCAAAGAGACGCTGGTGCTGATGCAAAAAATGTTTCAGATGCGCCAATGCACTAATACATTTTTTAAACAACGCAAACGCCCTTGCTTGGAGTATCAGATCAAGCGCTGCCGTGCGCCCTGCGTGGGGCTCGTGTCGCCAGAAGAGTATGCTGAAGATGTCAATAATACGATTCGCTTCTTAAAAGGCGACTCTAGTGATATTCATAGTGCTTTGATCGAAAAAATGGAAGGCGCCGCCGAAGCGCTAGATTTCGAAAAAGCGGTGTTTTATCGTGACCAGCTATCGATGCTGCGCGAAGTACAAGCGCGGCAAGCGGTCTATACCGTACAAGGCGAGGCTGATGTTATCGCCATCTCTAGCCAAGCTGGCATGACGACAGTGAATGTGCTGAACGTGCGCGGCGGCCGCGTGCTTGGTGGTAAGAACTATTTCCCCGATGTCGATAGCAGCGAGCCTATCGCTGATAACTTATCCGCCTTTATTACCTCGTTTTATTTTCAGGTGACCGATGACTTGCCAAGCGAGATTATCTTAAGTCATAAGCTACCAGATCAGCAAGCCATCAGCGAGGCGCTAGCGACTCACTTTGGCAGTAAAGTCACTATCAAGACTAACGTACGTGAACACCGAGCTGAATGGTTAGATTTAGCCAGTCTCAACGCTAGTAATGCGCTAAAGACTAAGCTTGGCGATTATCTTGAGCTGCACGCGCGCTTTAATGCCTTAAAAGATGTGCTTGCTGATGTCACTGATAGAGCCATCGACCGGATTGAGTGTTTCGATATCTCGCATACTATGGGTGAGGCGACCATCGGGAGCTGCGTAGTTTTTGATCAGGGCGGTTCGCGCCGACGCGACTATCGTCAGTATGCCATTCATGATATTCAAGGTGGTGATGACTATGCCGCGATGAAGCAAGTGCTGACACGACGTTATAAAAAACAGCCTTTGCCGGATTTATTACTGATTGACGGTGGTAAAGGACAGCTTGGTATCGCCAAAGAAGTGCTAACAGAGCTGGGTATCCTTAATGATACGCTGCTGATTAGTGTGGCAAAAGGCGAGGGGCGCAAGGCTGGGCTTGAGGTATTACACTTTATCGATCATGAGCCGCTTGATTTACCGATGGATAGTAAAGCGCTACATTTATTGATGCATATTCGAGATGAAGCGCACCGTTTTGCGATTACCGCGCACCGTAAAAAACGCGATAAGCGCCGCTCGTCCTCGGTGCTAGAAGTGATTCCGGGATTGGGTGAAAAGCGTCGCCGTGATTTGCTCAATCATTTTGGCGGCTTGCAGCAATTGCTAGGTGCATCGCAGCAGGAGTTGGCTGGCGTCACAGGTATCGGACCCGTGCTTGCCAAGACGATTTATAAGGTTTTACATGAGTAAAGTTTTCGACCACTAGTTATTTTTATACTCATGTAAAAGTTCAAATGTCGTTGATTCAAGCTAGGCTATTCAAAGCCTGGTTTTTTTATAAGCTAAAGATTAACTTTCTTTTCTTCTATAACTCACAAACTGAAAGTCTAAACCACTTTTTTCATCATGCTGAGAGTCAGACTTTTCTGCCGCGACAAAGTCGCTTGGAAGCTCCGGAAAAAACGCATCGCCGTCATTGATCTTTGTATCGACATGGGTCAGCTCGATACGATCGGTGTACATCATGGCATCTTTAAATACCTTTTCGCCGCCGATAACCCAGATTGTATCTAAATGCGCGCCATGAGCGAGGCTTGCCGCTTGCGTCAAGGCATCGTCTAAATTATGCACGACATAAGCATCATCACGGTCGGTTAGGTTTTTTTGCTCAGCGTAATCAAGCTGAGTGCTGATGATAAAGCTGACACGTTTTGGGAGCGGCTTACTGCCCATCGACTCAAACGTTTTGCGTCCCATAACAACGATGCCTTGAATACTATCTGTATCCCCATCGTTTTGCTTAGTGGTCATAGCCTTAAAATGCTGTAGATCAGCCGAGATATGCCACGGCAATTCATTGTCTTTACCGATGCAGCGATTGCTACTAATCGCGGCGATTTGGGCAACTTCGGTATGCGCATAACTCATAACTTATCCCTTTTATTATTCATTAATTTTCTAGTTTTACAGTTTTCTTAATTCCACAGTTCAGTCGCTTAAACCGCCACTTTCGCTTTAATAGCCGGATGCGATTCATAACCGTCAACGCTGATGTCCTCGAAAGTAAAAGCAAAAATATTTTTCACTTCTTTATTTAATGCCAGTGTCGGCAGCTGATAAAGCTCGCGAGTGAGCTGTAACTCTACTTGCTCTCTATGATTTTGGTAAATATGACAATCACCGCCGGTCCAGATAAATTCGCCCACTTGTAGGTCACAAACTTGCGCGATCATATGCGTCAATAGGGCGTAACTGGCAATGTTAAAGGGCACGCCTAGGAATAAGTCGGCTGAGCGCTGATAGAGCTGGCAGGAGAGTTTATTATCAGCGACAAAGAACTGAAACAGTGTATGACAAGGCGGCAGGGCGACTTGATTGGCCTCGCTTGGATTCCAACCAGAGACGATGAGACGTCTGGAATTGGGATTGGTTTTTATCTGTTCAACTACTTCTGCAATCTGATCGACGCCGTCATCATTATAAGCACTGTTATTACTGTCATTGGTGTTTTTAGTTGCGCCATAATTACGCCACTGATGACCATAGACAGGGCCTAAGTCACCCGCCGGACGGTTAAATCGCGCGGTTTGCTCGGCGGTGGCCCACTCGTTCCAAATGCGTACGTTATTTTGCTGCAAATAATCGACATGAGTGCTACCGCTTAAAAACCACAGTAGCTCGTAAATGATAGATTTGAGATGTATTTTTTTGGTGGTCAGTAAGGGAAAGCCCTCTGCTAAGTCAAAACGCAATTGTGCGCCGAAATGACTTAAGGTACCGGTACCCGTGCGATCGCCTTTTTCAGTACCGTGAGCCAACACGTACTGGAGTAAATCAAGATAAGCTTGCTCGTTTTTACTAGTAATCATGGTCTGCAACTTCAATATTCAATAACAACTAAGTTTATTTAATGTCTGATATCGCCTAATAAGCGGCTTGTCTACCCCAATCATAAATGTCACGTTTATAAGCATAAATGATGAGCACGATACCGATAATAATCATCGGGGCGCTTAATATTTGCCCTTTGGTGACCCAGCCTAAGAGGATAAAGCCTTGATCGGCATCAGGCTGACGGAAGAACTCAACGATAAAGCGGCTAAAGCCGTAACCAAGCATAAACACGCCTGTGACAGCCATACGTGGACGCGGCTTTGAGGAGTACCACCACAGTAGTAAAAATAGCAGCAGTCCTTCGGTCAACGCTTGATAGAGCTGCGAGGGATGGCGCGGCAGTAAATACTGACCGCCCACCTCAGTCGCCAATTGCTGCAAAGCCGGATTGGTCTGCATTAGCTGGGCATCAAAGGCTGCCGCTTGCGGGAAGTAAGTGAGCCAGTTATAGCCGCCGTCAGAGACACGGCCCCACAGCTCGCCATTGATATAGTTACCAATACGCCCGAACAATAAGCCCGTTGGCACGCAAGGCACGATAAAATCGAGCACTTGAAAAGGGGTTTTTTTATATTTTCGCGCAAAATAAAGCATGCCCAAAGCGACGCCAATGAGGCCACCATGAAAGGACATGCCGCCTTCCCAAACCCTAAACAAGTAGGCCGGGTTTTGTAGTAATTCGCCAAATTGATAGAACAGCACGTAACCGATACGGCCGCCTAAAATAACACCGAGTGCGCCAAAGAACACTAAATCCGAAACCATATCCGTCGACCAAGCTTCGCGTTTGGTACTGCGATACCAAGCAAGCCCAAAGGCTGCGGCAAAAGCAAGCAAGTACATCAAACCATACCAGTGCACTTCGATGGGGCCGAGCGCTAACGCTACAGGATCATACTGAGGATGAATGTTCATAAAAAGTCATAATTTTGAGGATAAGATGCTGCTCATGATAGCAAATTTAGCTGCCACGAACACTAATTTTGCTTCGTGATGCTAAGTGGTAATCAAAGGGTATGACGCTAATAAAATACTGTCAGTAAAGAAGCTACTCGCTGTCGACATAATCACTATCAAAATATCAGCGAAGGCGAACAGTACAAAGTTATAAGATAGTAATGGCTGATAAAAAGCGCTAAGATAAAATCAAACGAGATTTGAGCGATTTATTGCAAAAATAAGATAAGACTAAGGAAAGCCATGAAAATCTATCAGTCAAATAGAGCCATGCTGACTCAGCAAAGACTAGGCACAATACCAAGCTCGGTATTTGTGCTAACAGCGTTGGGCTTCTTGCTGCACCCTATCAGTGCTCAAGCGGCTGAAAGTGGCATTGAGCAAATCACTATTTATCAAGGTTTGGCTAGCGTCACGCGTACGCTGCCGATTGCTGGTAGCGGTGAGCAAACGTTAGTGTTTTCTTGCTTGTCGCCTTATCTTGATCAAGATAGCTTAAGCGTACAAGCGCTTGGCGACGTCAATGTCGGTGAAGTCAGTATCGAGACTTTAAGCGGTGAGCAAGCTCAACTGTGCCAGTATCAAGGCGATGCTAAGGTGAAAACACAGCAAAATAATTTGGCTAGTATCAAAGCCGATTTGGACGCGGCGCGTTTAGCCAAAGCCTATCTACAAAACATGACCAAAGTCAGCCAAATCAGTATCGAGGGCACTTTGGCAAGCAATGCCCGCGAGTTAGAGACGCAGGCCGCTGCTATCAATAAAAGAATCCTTGAGATTGAGCAGCAGCAAGCCCGCGCGCAAGATGCACTCAATCAGCTAATAGCTGGTAGCAGCACGACCACGCAAAATAGCGTCACTCAAGTCAGCGTACGTACCGCTAGCCGTACGCCAAATACTCTTAAGCTGCACTATCAAGTGCGCGGTGCGAGCTGGCAGCCGACTTATCAAGCACGGCTCAATACCGATAACAAGCAGCTCAGTATCACCGCCTCGGCGATCATCGCGCAGCAAACCGGCGAGAACTGGCAAAACGTGCCTTTGATACTTAGCTCGGTTAATCCCAATCAAAATGCGACAGGCCAGCTGCCTTATGTACAGCGCTTATCTTTGTACGACGAGCAGCAGCAAGCTAAAGTCGCAAGATACGCGCAGCCGATGATGGAAGCACCGGTAGTCGTGGTTTCAGCAGATGAAAGCGCTGGGGCAATGGCAAATATGGCGCCGCTACCGAGCTTTGCGGTCAGTCAACAAAACAAAAACGGCATTACCGAATATCGCTTGCCGCAGCGCATCAGTATTCCAAGTGATGGCAGGCATGTGCGTACCGTCATCGATGAGCAGGCAGGCACCAGTAAGCTGTGGATTCGAAGTACGCCAAGTGCGGAGCTGGCAGGCTATTGGTATGCGTCCGCGCCGTTCTTGACTCCGGCTTGGGTGGATGGCTCTCTGCAACTGTACCGTGATGATAATTATATCGGGCGAACGCGTTATAGTTATCAGTTGCTAAAAGAGCAAGGTATTGGCTTTGGCATTGATAATAATATGCTGGTTAAACAACTGGTCGATGAAGATAAACAAGGCGAGAAAGGCGCGTTTAATCGCACCCAAACGTTAACTAAAACCGAGGCTTATCAGTTTACTAATAAGCATAATAAAACGGTGAATCTAAAAGTATTAGGTAGCGAACCTATCAGTCGCGATGATAACTTAAAAGTTACCGTCACTCATACACCGCCAGTTAGCGTCCATGATTGGAATAGCAATCAAGGGGTCGTCGCTTGGGACTTTAATTTAGCGCCTCAGCAATCACAAGTGCTGCAGACGACTTCGCAAGTGAGCTATCCGGCTAATAAAGAATTGGTTAAGAATTAAATAATAACTAAAATGAGTCATCGCAGACTGGGTTTTTAACCCAGTATTATATTTTTATAAAACCTTAGCGTTGAATCAAAAAGCTAGCCTATAACAATGGCATTAAATTGTTAAGAGGAAACAGAACAAAGGAAAACTATGTGTATTGTCGCTATCGCTTGGCAGCTGTTTGATGAGCTGCCATTAGTATTATTATCCAATCGTGATGAGTTCTTAGCGCGTCCTACCGAGTCGCTACACCAGTGGTCAGATCAGCCTATTTATGCTGGCCGCGACAGCCAAAGCGGGGGCACTTGGTTAGGCATTCATCAGCAAGAGCATCAACAGCAGAGTCAACAACAGAATCAGCAGTCTACCGAAGACAATCAAAACGGACGCTGGGCGGCGGTATTGAACTTTCGCGATGGCGTACAAGCAAGAGTAGATGAGCGTTCGCGTGGCGAATTAGTGACCAGTTTTTTGACCAGTCAACTGAGCCCAATGGCTTTTGCACGGGAGATTGAGCTGCAAGACTATGCAGGCTTTAATCTAATCGTTGGTGATAGGCAGCAAGCGGTTATCGTCAATAACCGTGGCCATGCGCCAACCGCTTTGCATGCGGGATTGCATGTTTTCTCAAATGGACAGCCTAATGAGGGTTGGTTCAAAACCGAAAAGCTACGCGGGCGCTTGCGTCAAGAAGTCCTACCGCTAATCGCTGAGGATAGCTCGCTTAAGTATTGGCAAGCGGCTGCACTTAATGCGATGTCGGATAACACCGCAGCGCCTGAGGAAAAACTGCCGGAAACGGGCGTGCCAAAAGCCATAGAGCAAGCATTATCATCCGTGTATATCGATGCGGTCGCTCTGAGTAATACTGATACGCCAATGCCAAGTTATGGCACGCGTACGCAAAGTATTTTAACCTTATATAATAAGCAGGATGAGTCAGGAATAACGGCACAATTGATTAGCCGTGAAACTGATAATGCTAAAGGTTAGGAAGCGGGCGTTCCACTCAATATTGTGATGTCATACACGGTGAACGGTGCCTGAAAAGCACCCTACAAAAGCTAAGCTATCAGTAAACGTAGGGTGCATTCCATGCCCCTGAAAGTCGTAAAAATGGAGTAATACTTCATTAGGCTTGTCAGAAAAATAGCTACAGACATAAAAAATGCCCGCCATAACATCTGATTGTTTAGACATTACAGCGAGCGTTTTTCATTTGCACAAGCGTCTATTCCATCAATAAATGATTGTTTTGTTCCGGAATAATCAGCTCTTGTCTAAGGGGTAGTTCGCGTGCCAGCTCTTGCAAAGCACGGCGATACACCCCGCGTTTAAAGTGAATCACTTGTCCGAGCGGATACCAGTAGCTGACCCATTGCCAATGGTCAAATTCAGGTTTACCCTCGTCAAAGCGGATGTGTTGAGTGTTCGGCTCATCTAAGCGTAGCAAAAACCATTTCTGTTTTTGCCCAATACATAAAGGATACTGCCCATGGCGCACGTAGCGCTTTGGCAAGCGATAGCGTAGCCAGTCTTGAGTGACCGCCAATAAGTCGACATGGCGCGGATGTAGCCCGACCTCTTCCCAGAGTTCGCGATACATCGCATCCATTGGCGTCTCGCCGCGGTCGATACCGCCTTGCGGGAACTGCCAAGCGTTGTGACCGATACGCTTTGCCCACAGTACTTGCCCTTGTGTATTTGCCAAGATAATGCCGACATTGGCGCGAAAGCCGTCTGCATCTATCATGACCTAACCTTTTCATTTATTTACAAACAACTTATTACTAGGTGACATCCGATAGCCAACATAATTATTATAAGATAGTAAATATCGATGCCGTATTAGAATAAGTTTTATTACCCTTATTAAAACAAGAAATGGTCAAAATGTGTAACGATAATTTGCTATAAAATGTTTCACGAATTTAACGCTTTAAAATCAGTCACTTAAAAAATAACATTTGTTGAATGGTAATAAGGCTGTTAATAACAAAATTTGCTCACTTAGGCTTATGCAGGTTCTGAGTTTGTTATTCTAGATAAACCCTAGATGAAACTAATGCTAAACTAGTGCTACACTAACCGCATGAATCATTACAGCAAATAAATAAGACTAGGATAAAGAAATGGCACAATCAAAAGCGAGCGTAAGTTGGCAAGAGAATAAAGCTTTTATGGGCGTAGCGCCATCAGGGCATAACGTTCAGATCGATGCCGATAAAGAGAAAGGCGCAAGTCCCATGGAGCTGGTACTACTAGGGCTTGGCGGCTGTGCCAGTTACGATGTAGTGTCTATTTTACAAAAATCTCGTCAAGAGGTGCAGGATGTACGCTGTGAGCTGACCGCCCAGCGGGCGGAAACTATCCCAGCGGTGTACACAGATATCCATCTACATTTCGTGGTTACCGGACAAGATATCGTTGAAAAACAAGTTGAGAAGGCGATTAAACTATCCGCTGATAAGTACTGCTCAGCCAGCCGTATGCTGGTAGATGGCGGCGTCAACATCACTCATGATTTTGTCATAACAACGGGATAAGGGGCAGAGTGACAGATGAATCACCTTTTTGGCTTTATCCCTGATACGGCTGCTGCCGCGATATGGGCAATGGTGGTCGCCAGTTTATTACCGCTACTGATGGCACTAATGGCAAAGGTTTTTGGCGGCTTTAGTCTCTCGGATAACGCCCATCCGCGAGATTTTCTGCAGCAAACCACAGGCGCTTCGGCGCGTGCTAATGCTGCTCAGCAAAACAGCTATGAGACACTACCGGTATTTTTGGCAGCGGTGATAGTCGCGATGTTGTTCTTTGTGCCGCAGTCTATTATCAATATTTTAGCTTGGTTATATGTGATTATCCGTATCGGTTACTGCGTGGCTTATATTACCAACTTAGCGACTTTTCGCTCTATCCTTTGGGCGCTATCGATGGCCTGTCCGCTGATGTTGTTTTATCTAGCGATTCGAATTAGCGCTTAAGCTCAGCGTTTGGCTGTTTGAGAGTTTGGCTGTTAAGGCCAAATGCTAAGCACTAAGTGCTAAAGCGCCAAGGATTAAAAATAGCATTTGATGACAACTTTGATTTTGCATTCCTTATTAGCTACTCGCTTGTAAAGCGGTGATGATAGCCGCTTTATCTTTCTCCCTTTTAATCTCATTCCAGAGGTTTTGTGCTTCAGGATAGCCTTTGGTCAGCATACCCAGCCACTGCTTATAACGTCCGACTAGCACCACATCATTTTTTGCTTCGCCCTGTAAAAATTTAATTTGATGGGCTATTAAATCTTGCCAAAGTAATACCGATTTTTTTAACGATTCGTCTTCAGGGAAATCCGCTGTATCCACTTGCGCAATCAAATCAGGCCGGGTCACCGCCCCGCGTCCTAGCATCAGATGTTTCGTGCCTGATTGCCTGATACATAACTGCGCTTGCTCACTGTTCCAAATCTCCCCATTAGCAATCACTGGTATATCTAGACTATTAAACCCTTGAATCTTTTCCCAATAAGCAGGCGGCTTATAGCCTTGGGTTTTCGTGCGGGCATGAATGGTTAGCCAATCGGCGCCACTAGCTGCGATAGCGCCTCGAATGTCATCCATACGGCTGGTATCGGTATAGCCCAAACGTATCTTTGCTGAGACTGGAGTATCACTAGGCACTGCTTTTCTGACTGCACTGATAATCTTAAACATGACTTCAGGCTCATCAAGTAGCACGGAACCGCCACGATGACTGTTGACGGTCTTGGCGGGACAACCAAAGTTAATATCGATAGCCGGCGCACCAAGCGCGCAAGCAAAGGCGGCATTTTCCGCCATCAACTGCGCTTCGCTACCAAGCAGCTGAATATGAATAGGCGTACCGGAAGCAGTCTTGGCATTATGATGCAGCTCTGGCACATATTTATAAAACACATGCGCAGGCAAGACGGTTTGGGTGACCCGTATAAACTCGCTAACGGACCAATCATAGGGACGACCCAAATCGGCGGCAATCTGCGTCAAGATCTGCCGCATCAAAGGATCGGTTAAGCCCTCCATCGGTGCTAACAGACGGACGGGATTATTAAATAAGTGATTAAATAGTTTATTGGACATAGTATAAGGATTTAAAGTTTTAGCTCTTTTCAATAGGTGGGTTACGCTTCGCTAACCACATCCAATATCGAAAAATTGGAGCCAAGTCAATTATACACAACATTCATAGGAGTTCGCGTAGGCTGGAGCTTTAGCCCAACAAACCCTTATGCAAAATTAAAATGTTGATTGATAAATACAAAGTTTGAAGTCTAGTCACGACGTCTATGAGTTCAATGTACATAAAAATTGCGAATTTCAAAATAAATTAGCAAACTAATTGCCAAAAATAACCTTCTTGCCCGACTGCAAACCTGAAATCAGTGGCCCAATATTAGCAATATCTAAGTTGCTTTGCGCGCGGGTACAAGCGACATAAAGTAAGCGTAGCTCTTCTGGACTAATCTTAATACCGTTGGTGGTGACGTCATAATAGAAGTCATCGTCCAACTGCACTTTTCCCCACTCAAGCCCTTTGGCTTTATGCGCGGTTGAAATGACATAGTCGGCGTTCTCGATGCGGGTTAAGCTATTTACCGCGCGCGTCAAGACGCTAGTGCCGTGATCATCGACCAATTTAACCAAGGTTTTTAGATCGCTACCCTCAGAAGTTTCTGAATACTCTTGTACATCCGACCAATTATAAAAATACGCCAGCTCTGGTACGCCATAAGCGGACTTGCCATTTTTGAGGTTTTCTGCCGCTTGGCAGAATTTTAGCATACGCTCGGTATCGGCTTGTAGCGCGACGCGGTGACCTAACTTTAGGCCAGTCAATAACTGCACCATCGCCGCGGCATTAGTACGACAAAGGATGGCATCTTTTTTACTATGTATCAGGCCTTTCTCAGTAGAAGAATGCTTGTTTGGATTGCCTTTGAGAGGTACATCCTCTTGTAGCGCTTTGAGGAGAGTATTAGCCACTTCTGCGATAGGTTCGCCGAAGCGAAACGACTGCGTTAATAAGGTTTGCGGTAGCGGTAGTTTTTTCATCGCATTGACCGCGCCGCGCCACTCATAGATCTGCTGATGGGCGTCGCCAACATAGATAACTTGCTTTGATTGCTGGGTCAGGATACCCATCATCAAAGGATCAGCATCCTGCGCTTCATCAAATAAGATAAAGTCTGCTGGAATATTTGGCTTCGATAGCGCCCACAGCTTAAGATAAATATCATGCCCAATACCGGCAGGATGACGCGCGTCAATCGACTGTAGCCAGCGCTGCTCGACCGCTGGATAGAGCATCTCTCGTAGCTGCTCAGCGTCAGTATCATCGAGCCAGTTCGGGAAGGCAAGATGCCTAGGTGCCGGGTAGCTAGCATGGGTGCTACAAAAATTACTAACCGCGTCACTGACAAATCTGGCGAGTCGTGCTGGCGTTAAAGTGATATATTTATTCGAGCCTTCTATTTGCCGACGTACTTGCACCGGCTGCAAACCTAGATCATCGCCCAAGCGTTTCGGAGAAAAGCGCGGCAAAGATAACTTAGCGGTAATATCTCGCGGCACATGACGATAGGCGAGCGAATGAAAGGTCCGGCAGTCGACATGTCCTGGAAACTTGGCGCGTGCATCATTAGCAATGGCTTTGTTAAAGGCTAAATACAAACCGCGCCCGCGTAGCCGCTCGCCGATGAGCTTAAGGGTCGTGGTCTTACCCGCGCCGGCATAAGCCACCACCTTAAACGACTTATGATCCATCGCCATATTGAGCGCGGCAAGCTGCTCATCGGTAGGGTCACTCATATAAGCGGGCATAGATGCGGACATAAAAAACTACCTAAATATAAAGACAGAGTAAAATAAAAGGCACGGGGCTAAAAAAAGCCACTGCGTAAACAATGGCTCATTAGAAAAGAACAGACGCGAAGAGAAGCGCTTTCTTGATTAGATAAAACAGGCAAATAAACGTTGATTTTAGCAGATTTGATCTCTCTTTATGATCAAACGTTTGCTATAAGCAGTCATCGTCTCACAACGCTCTAATCATTTCATAAAAGTATTTATTTCGCTTTGGCTTTTGTTAACGATCTGAATGGTCAGTGATTAGATCTTCTTTTTTCTCTTTAAGTAAAATCTTAGCTAGAAATAAGCCTAACTCAAACAATAACCACATCGGAAACGCAAGCATCAGCATCGACACGCCATCCGGCGGTGTCACGACTGCGGATATAGCAAAACAGCCAACAATGATATAACGGCGTTTATCCTCTAAGCTTTGAATGGAGACAATACCGACCAATATCAACAGCAAAGTCACCACTGGAATCTCAAAAGTCAGTCCAAACACCATAAATAATTTCAGTGCAAAGCTCAGATAACTATCGATATCGGTCATCGGCAACACGTTTTGTGGTGCAAAAACGATAAAGAATTTAAGTACGCCTTTGAGGACGATAAAATAAGCAAAAGCCACGCCAGCATAAAAAAGAATGATCGATGACAACAGTACCGGAATAGCAACTTTTTTCTCTTTTTTGTACAGCCCGGGCGCGACAAAGGACCAAATTTGATAAAGAATATAAGGCATGGCAAAAAAGGCCGCCACAAATATAGTCAAGCGAATCGGCGCCATAAAGTTAGAAGTGATATCGGTGGCGATCATTGTCGAATTAGCGGGCAGCTGCGCTACCAGTGGATCAGACAAAAAGTCATAAAGCTCACGCGAGAAACCAACCAACGCTAAAAATATGATCAATACCGCGACGCAGATCTTGATGAGATGCCGACGCAGCTCAATCAAATGCTCAGTGATGGGCATGTCTGCAAGAGACCCTAATAAATCATCGGTTTTATCATCGTTGTTATCGCCAGCGGAAGAGGCGCTATCTACTGAATCCTCGTGAGCTATTTTTTCTTGTCGGCTCTTTTGTCTTTTAAATAATTTCATAGATTCGCCTTTCCATTATGAGGCATTGAATTGCCCTCATCGGTTTGGCTATAGAGCAAAGTATCGGCTTTATAATTCGGCAAATAGGGCGGAGCAGGGAGACGGCGCGCTTGATCATAAGCACCTAGACGAAACCACATGTTTTCCCAAGGCCGCGTCAGAGTCAGCTGGCTAATAAGATCGCTATGGGATAAATCGTCTACCGCTTCAGGATTAACAGCGCTACTCCCGTCTTGATAGCCGTAACCATAACTAGAGCCTGCAGACTGGACTGGCTTGGAGTCAGTATCACGGTTATCAGGAGTGCTTGGATTATCAAGGGAGCTTTTATTGTCAAAGGAGCTTTCAGGGCTTTTGGAGTTAGTAGCGTTAGCTTCTGCGCCTTTTAGACTGTGATTCTGTGCCGACTCAAACTCTTGCATGCTCCCGCGCATCTCAGCCATCTCGCGACGCATTTGTGCTTCTGTCTCACGAATTTTGGCCATCTCTTTTTGCATCTGCTGGCGGGTTTCTGCCAGATCAAGCTCAGCCTCTATTTCAGACTGTAGTGTTGAGACAGTACGGCGAATCTTGGCATACCATTGGCCAGCAGTCCGCGCCGCTTGTGGCAGCTTTTCTGGGCCAAGCACGATTAAGGCAATAACGCCGAATAAGAGTAATTCTGAAAATCCGATATCAAACATAAGGCCTGAGCATCACTATCTATAGAGCAGGTAAAAATAACCGCCGCAGCGGCTGATACTAACTACTCTGTCGAACTAAACTTTATGTTGATCATCGCTTGCAGCAGGACTGATTTCAATATCATCAACTTTGGTGCCGTGCGTTTTGTTAGCACTACTCTTGGGGGACACGCCAGCTTCATGATCGAGTACGCGGTGTTTATTAGCATGTTCGGCTTCTTCATCCTTGACCGCTTCTTTAAAGCCTTTGACCGCGCCGCCTAGATCTTTACCGGCATTTCTAAGCTTAGAGGTACCGAATACGACTACGACGACGACCAAGAGAATGAGCCAATGCGTAATGGAAAAACTACCCATAACGTTATCCTTATCACTTAATATGCTGAGTTTATTGATTGTTATATTGACGAGTATACTGAGACGCTAGCAAACTCACAATGATAATCATCAAAGTAAAATAACAAAGTACAATAATAATCTTAAGTATAACAAGGCGCTATTATAACCTCCCTAAGGTTTTTTGGGTAAAAACAATGAGTGAAGTGTTCAACACCACTGTCGCTGACAGGGTTAAACGAATCCTTGCTATAAAACCCATAGCTCATGCCTAGCGAGCGTTTTTCTCATCAATACCCGAAAGACCAAAACGCCGTCCCAACTCATCGAGTACGGCTTTAGACTCAATATCGAACCAAGCCAGACCAATTAAACTATGAAACCAGACATCGGCCACTTCGTAAATAAACTCATGACGCGCCGCATCGTAAGCTTCTTTGTCTACTTGCGCGTCACTACTGGCCAAATCTTTGGCAGCAATAATGCTCTCGGTCGCTTCTTCGCCTACTTTTTCTAATATCTTATTGAGACCTTTTGCGTAGAGGCTTGCAACATAAGAGCTATCACTATCTGCCTGCTTACGGGCAATGAGCACTTGATCGAGCTGCTGCAAAATGGAGTCTTCAGCTCGCGGGCTTTGGTGATTTTTATGAGACAAATCAGTGTCCGTTTCACTCGCAGCGTCTGTAACATTATGACTTTTAGGGTTCGCACTATAAATATCGGCAGGGTCTTTCAATATCGGATCCACCGCTTGCCAAGTGGGCTCTGAGCCAGACAAGTCCAAGCGCTGATAAAAGCAAGACTCACGGCCGGTATGGCAGGCGATACCGCCCACTTGGGTAACGCTAAGCACGATGACATCGGCGTCACAGTCTAAATGAATATCGTGTACGTGCTGCGTATGCCCTGAGGTCTCGCCTTTATGCCACAGCTGATTACGAGAGCGCGAAAAATAGACCGCCGTTTGTGTTTGCGCGGTCAGTTGCAGCGCTTCGCTATTCATCCATGCCATCATCAAGATACGTCCTGATTGATGGTCTTGCGCGATCGCTGGGATGAGTCCATCGGAGTTAAAAGTTATAGCAGTGAGCCAAGCCGGTACAGTCATAGTATCTCTAGCGTCTGATAAGAAGAGGGAAGGGCGGTGGATTAGTATTAAACTAGACAGATAATACTATACAGGTCGCTTAAATGCGATACGATAATAGGGAAAACAATAAGAAAAAGCACAAAGGTAGGGCTTAGGCGTTAGCCTGTTTACACTGATCGAGAGCTTGTTTGATCGTCTTGTTCAGCGTCGTTACTTTGCCCGAGCGATAATCATAATTGACAAAATGCTGGCGTGATTTGGCCACCAAAGAGCCGTCATCCATGCGCGTGACCTTAATATTGATATCGCAGCCTTTAGTAGATAACTGCTGTACGCCTACCTCAAATAACAGCGCTTCACGCGTGCGCACCATACTAAAAAGGTTCAATTGCATATCAACGATGATGAGACCTTGGTAATCGGCATGAATCTGTTGGATACCTTTGGCGTATAAGAACCTTTCTCGAGTCTCAGACAATAGATGAGCTAGAGACTCTGGCGTCAAAAAATTACCGACACCAATCTCATTATTTCTCACCCGCATGACCGTCTCAAAGACGAACACAGTATCATCGAAGACTAGCTCTCGGTCTGTTGGTATCATCGATAGTATCTCCCAAAAGGATGCTTTAAAAGGTAGAGGCTTGGAAATGCCTACGCTGAATCATTGATGCTACGTATTAATATAGGAATCTATATAGAAGCTTGTATTGTTAGAGAACAATATATTCAAATATATGAATACATTACTATTTAAGCATAGCAGTAGGCTGATTTCAATATATTTGGTGATGAGTGGTAGCATTGTGCGCTAAAAGGATAAATAAGGCGCTCTTAAGGAAAATTCACTCCTATAAAAATGTTTAACTATTTAGACCTGAAAATTTAAACTTTGATTGGCAAATTAGTAGTGAGTCTGCTAAAATAGCGCCTCCCACCTCGAGGCAAATGGTTGAATGATGAGCGAATTTTTATTAATCGCTGATAACAATCGTTTGACGACCAGGTTCTATCAAAGACAAAGAGGCAACTCATCATGAAAGTTAAGATGAAAACTAGAAGCGGCGCCGCAAAACGCTTCAAAAAAACAGCGAATGGCTTCAAGCGCAAGCAAGCCTTCAAAAGCCATATTTTGACCAAGAAATCTCCTAAGCGTATCCGCCAATTACGTGGTCTAAAGATGGTGGACAAATCTGACGAAGCAGCAGTTCGTCGTATGTGCCCATACATCTAATCGATCATTGCAATTTATCGCTTACTATATCTAAAGAATCTTGGAGTAAATTATGGCCCGTGTAAAACGTGGTGTACAGGCAAATCGCCGTCACAAAAAAATCCTAAAACGTGCAAAAGGCTACTACGGTGCCCGTTCACGTGTTTATCGTGTAGCAGTACAAGCCGTAACGAAAGCGGGTCAATACGCTTATCGTGACCGCCGCAACAAGAAACGTACTTTCCGTCGTCTATGGATCGCACGTATCAATGCTGGCGCGCGTTTAAACGGTTTAAGCTACAGCCGCTTTATCAACGGTATGAAAAAAGCTAACATCGATATCGATCGTCGCGTTCTAGCTGACATCGCTATGCATGATGCAGCTACTTTTAGCGTACTAGTTGAAAAAGCGAAAGCAGAATTGGCTTAAGTATTAGCTACCCTTAGACTTTATCGTTAAGCGTTTAAGGGCAAGTTGATAACTATGATTAGGTCAATATAAAAGAAGCTACCGCTAGTCGGTGGCTTTTTTTATATCTTTGTCTCGTCCTCAAACAGGCATAGAATTGACGATAGCTAATATCGCTATATTCAACAGTTAAGTTATTCATCGCTCCAGATAAAAAGACGGTAAATAATTTGCAATATTTGCGCAAACCCTTACAATCTATACTCTGTCTATACCAGGAATAATGCGTCTTATGACTACCCCTGCTGCTACCGATTTGTCGGCGCTACCGACTCTATCTTCGCAATTAAATGAGCTCGATGAAGCGCAGTTAAACGGTTTTGCCGATGCTGCTATAGCGCTGATTGCGCAAGCAACTGCTGTGCCAGAACTACAAGAGCTAAGGGTACAGCTAACCGGCAAAAAAAGCTCGCTTACCAGTTGGTCAAAACAAATGGGGCAACTTGCTGCCGATGACAAAAAGACTTATGGCGGCTGGTTACATCAAGTCCGCAGCCGTATTGGACAAGCGCTCACTGAGCAGCAGCAACAACTCGAGATTGCAGCCTTAAATGCGAAGCTTGCAAAAGAGAGTATCGATATTACTTTGCCCGCTCGCGGCGGTCAAAAAGGTCACTTGCATCCAGTGACTATGATTACTCAGCGTATGCAGCAGTTTTTTGTGCAAGCAGGCTTCAACGTGGCGACTGGCCCTGAAGTTGAGAGCGACTATTATAACTTTGAAGCTTTAAACATTCCCTCGCATCATCCTGCGCGCGCTATGCATGATACCTTTTATTTTGACGCGCACTATTTATTGCGCACGCATACTAGCCCGGTGCAAATTCGTACCATGGAGCAAGGCGAGCCGCCGATTCGTATTATCTGTCCAGGCCGCGTCTATCGCAATGATTCAGACCAAACGCATTCGCCGATGTTTCATCAGTTAGAAGGGCTAATGGTCACTGAATCGAGCACCTTTGCTGAGCTAAAAGGTCTGATTAGCGAGTTCTTGCAAGCGTTTTTTGGCAAAGAGCTGACCGTTCGTTTCCGTCCGTCGTTTTTTCCGTTCACTGAACCTTCTGCCGAAGTCGATATCTTAGATGATAATGGTAAGTGGCTAGAAGTCATGGGCTGCGGTATGGTACATCCGCAAGTATTAACCAATTGCGGTATCGATAGCGATAAATACACAGGTTTCGCTTTTGGGATGGGTATCGAGCGTTTTGCGATGCTCTATTACGGTATTGATGATTTGCGTTTGTTTTTCCAAAACGACGTGCGCTTTTTGCAGCAATTTGGCTAAATGTTTGTCTACTGGTGACTTGTTTTTACGGCACTGACTGCTTATAGGCCTCCCCTTACTAAGAATCTTTATTATAAAATTCAGATCCGAGATATTTATGAAAATTAGCGAACAATGGCTACGTCAATGGGTGAACCCCGCCAATACTAGCGAGCAGTTAGCTGAGCAGCTAACGATGGCAGGGCTTGAGATTGATGATCGTTTTGCAGTTGCCCGCCCTTTTAATGGTGTGCTCGTCGGCGAAGTTATCAGCGTGGAACAACATCCAGATGCCGATAAGCTGCGCGTCACTCAGGTAAATATCGGTGCCGCTGAACCATTACAGATCGTCTGCGGCGCACCCAATGTTTACGCCGGGATGAAAGCGCCTGTTGCTACCGTTGGTGCTGTGTTGCCAAGTGATGATAAGACAGGTTTCAAAATTAAAAAAAGCAAACTGCGCGGCGTAGCCTCAAACGGTATGCTTTGCGGGGCCTCTGAGATTGATTTAGTTGATGATATCGATGGTCTACTTGAGCTACCTGACGATGCCCCGATTGGCACTGATATCCGTGAGTATTTAGGCTTAGATAATCAAATATTAGATATTTCTATCACTCCGAACCGTGGCGACTGCTTCAGCGTACGCGGTATCGCTCGTGAAATAGCCGTTATTAATGAGCTAGCAGTACAAACGCCAGAGATAAGTTTAGCTTTTGCTGCTAATGAAGAGGCAAAAACCCCTAATGTGAAGGTCGCTGCCACCGAGCAGTGCCCGCGTTATTTGCTGCAAGCGATTAGCACTATCGATCGTAGTATTGATACGCCAAAATGGATGAGTGACGCGCTCATTCAATCAGGTCTACGTACCCATAACTTCTTGGTCGATGTGACCAACTATGTATTGATGGAGCTGGGACAGCCTTTGCACGCTTTTGATGCCGATACTATCAAAGGCGATATCCAAGTGCGTTTGGCGCAGCCGCAAGAAAGCCTTACTTTACTCAATGATCAGACGCTAACTTTAGTCGGTGATGAGCTGGTCATCGTTGATGATGCAGGTATCTTAGCTCTTGCTGGTATTATGGGCGGCAAACGTAGTAGCGTCACTGAGACCACGACCAATATTTTGCTAGAGAGTGCATTTTTCAGTCCGCTGGCTATCGCCGGTCGTGCTCGCCGTTTTGGTCTGCATACCGACGCTTCCCAGCGCTTTGAGCGTGGCGTTGATTTTGAGTTGCCACAACTCGCTTTGGCGCGTGCTCGCGAATTAATCACCGCAGTCACAGGCGGCATAGCTGGATCTATAGTGAGCGCTGAAAGTCCTACAGAGCTGCCACTGCGCGCGCCGATATCTTTACCGATTGCCAAGGTAGGCGAGGTGATAGGCGTCGATATCGAACCTGAGACGATGATACGCATTTTGACTCAGCTTGGCTTTGAAATGGAGCAGCAAGGTGAGGTTTTAAAAGCTACGCCGCCATCGCATCGCTTCGATATGAGTATTGCAGAGGATTTGATAGAAGAGATTGCGCGAATATACGGTTACGACAATATCCCAAGTACCTTGCCTCATCTACAAGTCAGCATGGACTATGACGATACTGCAGATTTGACCCATGAGATGAAGCTGGCCTTAGTCGATATCGGCTATATGGAAGCGATTAGCTTTAGCTTTAGTGATGCAAAAATAGAAGCGCTGATCGAAGATGAAGCGCTAGGGGAAGTACTAGCGCTGGCCAATCCGATATCGAGTGATTTAGCCGTGATGCGCCGTACGCTATTATCTAGTTTGCTGCCTTGTGTTCAGTATAACCTCAACCGACAACAGTCGCGTGTACGCTTTTTTGAGACTGGCCTAAGCTTTGTTGGTCATAGCATCAGTGAATTAGTACAGACGCCTAGCATAGCTCTCGTTGCTGTAGGGAATGTTTGGGATGAGCAAGCCTACCAAAACCGTGCAGTGGATTTTTATGATCTTAAGCATGATGTAGAGCACTTGCTACCTGCCTTAATCGACGGCACGCGTGTACGTTATGAACGTAGTGAATTGGACTTTTTACACCCAGGTCAAAGCGCTAAGCTCTATATCGATGATCGCTACGTAGGGTGGCTCGGTCAACTGCATCCTAATACCGCCAAGCAGCTTGATCTGCCAGCGACTTGGGTCGCTCAGCTCTCATTAGTGCCCTTATTAGAATTAGCTCGTGAACAGCAGACGATCACCACCCCAAGCAAGTTTCCACAGATACGCCGTGATATCGCTATTTTAGTCGATGATAAAATTAGCTTGCAGACCCTACAAACCACGATACGTAGCGCGGCAGGAACGTTGTTAACTGATTTATGGTTATTCGATGTTTATCAAGGCGATAACGTGCCTGCAGGTCAGCATTCATTAGCGTTTGCATTGGTATGGCAAGATCATAGCCAAACCTTGTCCGATGACACGGTGAAAACAACCACCGATAAAGTAGTTGCTGCTTTGAGCGAGCAGCATGGAGCTCAGTTGCGCGATAGCTAAGCGGTACTAACTGATGCTAACTGATGCTAACTGGTTATTTTTAAAGAATTTTATGATAACTAGTCGTCAATCTATAAAAAAATCCTTTATAATGATAGGGGTTATAAATCAAACTGCACCAATCAGGAGTCGCACTGTGAGTACCCTAACAAAATCGGATATGATTGAACATTTAATGGATCACCTCAACCTAAGCCGTCAAGAAGGGCGCTGTCTGGTCGAGAATTTTTTCGATGAGTTGTCTGAGAGTTTGATTGAAGGTAAGGAAGTTAAGCTTTCAGGGTTTGGCAACTTCGAGCTCAAAGACAAGAGCAGTCGTCCAGGTCGCAACCCTAAAACGGGTGAGCCCGTAGCGGTATCTGCGCGTCGTGTGGTCACTTTTAAGACGGGCCAAAAATTTCGCCAAAAAGTCGATGAGCATTTGTTTGAAGCTTAGTTTTTGCTTTGAAGTGCGAGTATTGTTTTAGTTTAAAAAATATTCGATTCAATCTACAATTATCATTATGTTACTAGAGCGAGTTTTGGTCAGCGTGTACGGTAGCTTCACTATTCTCAAAAGGAGCTTGGGTATTTTATAAACCAAAAAGCGCCTAAGTGATGATAACTCCTAAATAAAGAGCCCCTAACTAAAAGAGTGGTTCGATAGAATACGAAATAGTAACCACAAAAAAAGAGAGCCTAGGCTCTCTTTTTTATTAGTCAGTATTTATTACCAGAGTAATAGATGACTAAGCTTATTCTTCTACAACAACAACGTCGTCAGCAGCGTCTACAGCAGCTGGATCAGTTTCGCTAGCAACATCCATGCTAGTAGTTGTACCGTCGACAGGAACTTCAGCGTCCATCTCGTCAGTAGCAGTAGCAGCTTGTGCTTCAGCGATGTCAGCTTCAGCATCAGTTACAGCAGCTTCAGCGTCAGCAGAAACAACTTCGCCTTCAGCAGCAGCTTCGTTTAGCTCTTCTTGAGCGTCTTGCACTTCTTCTTGTGCGTCAGATAAATCTTCAGCAGCGTTCTCAGTGCTGCTATCGCAAGCAGTCAAGCCAAAAGTTGCAGTCATGATACCGGCTAATGCAAGTAGTTTAACGTTCATAAGGTTTTCTCCAGAAAATGAAATAGTATGATAGCTATAATAAAAGGTTGAATACAAGGGACACTTAACGCTAGATACTTATAGGTATCTTTATATTTAAGTATCTTTATATTCAACCATCAATGGTTACAGCTACTCAGCTTCCCCGCATTCTATACTCTTTTTTTGAGAATGAAAAGACTTTATGTGATTAATGAGCAATAAAAATGTAAACAATATTTACAAACCCTAGTCTGATACCATTTTTCGTATAAAGTAATTGAAATGATTACTTTAATCCTTTCAATTAAGGGTAAGACCGTACTAAAGCTCATTTTTTAATGAGTTTGAGCTAAGCTTTTCAAGCTTAAATAGGCTTTGGTATTGTGCTCATAAATAGATATAGCTACTAATACAAAATACAATAAATAACGCAAATTCAGTCTAACTTTGTATTGTCTGTACCAATAAAGATTGTACTATTGAAGGAAAATGGTTGTCGTTTAAAGATTTGATGTTTTGTTGAGATTTTGTAGTTGAAAAAATAGGTTTAACTTTGGGATTATGGATTAGATTCAGAATAAATGATTATTTTATAGAGGATAGCAGTTATGAAGTGGAGAGGCAGAAGAGGTAGTACGAACGTACGTACTAGCAGCGGCGGCGGTAAAATGATAGGGGGTGGTATAGGCGGTATTATTATCGCCGGTATTTTATGGCTAGTATTTGGAGTCAATCCCATGACCGCGCTACAAACGGGACAAGTTGTAACCGGCGGCGGAGGCAGTTCTACAACTGAAGTAGCGACTAGTGATGACCGTGATACCCAGTTCGTGCAAGTGGTATTAGCAGATACTGAAGAGGTTTGGGGACAGATTTTTAATGAAGGCGGAAAAACCTATCAAGAGCCTTCGTTGGTGCTATTTAATGGTCAAGTTAGCTCAGCTTGTGGAAGCGCAACTGCAGCGACAGGGCCTTTTTATTGTCCAGGAGATCAGACAATTTATCTTGATACTACTTTTTTTCAAGAGATGCGTCAAAATCTAGGCATCAGTGGCGATCAGCAAGGCTCTGGTGAGCAAGAAAACCAAGGTAAGGCGGGTGACTTTGCCCAAGCTTATGTTATTTCGCACGAAGTAGGTCATCATGTGCAGACGTTGTTGGGCATCAGTCAGCAGGTCAATCAAGCTCGACAACAAGTGACACAAGCCCAAGGGAATCATTTGTCTGTATTGCAAGAGCTACAAGCCGATTGTTTTGCGGGGGTATGGGCCAATCGTAATCAACAACGAGTACAGTTCCTAGAGCCAGGGGATATCAATGAGGCGATTAATGCTGCCGGACAAATAGGCGATGATCGTCTAGCACAAGCCAGTGGCCGCGCTGCAACGCCAGATAGCTTTACCCATGGTACGAGTCAACAGCGCGTGGATTGGTTCACTCGTGGCCTTGAGAGCGGTAACGTGCAATCTTGCGATACTTTTAGCGGTGCTTTATAACAGATAGCGATTAGCAGTGATTTATAATGAAAAGCACTATCCTCAATTATTAAGCATCAGTACGATCAGTAACGGGCACTAAAAAAGCCTACCTTTTACTATAAGGTAGGCTTTTTCATTTAAGCTTAATTGTTATTAAACAATGACAGAAACTGAGTTACTTTCTGCTGTTATCAAGAATATAAGCACCTGCGCCACCAATCGCAGCACCGCCAAGTGCGCCACGAGCAATGTCTTTACTATCGCCGCCACTTCTAATAAGTGCACCAGCCGCTGCGCCAGCAGCTGTACCTTTAGCAGTATTGCTCAGGCCACTGTTATAACCAGTAGAGTTACAACCTGTCATAATTAATGCTGAACTTGTAATCGCAGTCATGGCAAAAGTTTTAGCAAATTTCATATCATCACCTATTAAATTGTAAAATTGATCACTATTTTTTGTCATCGATAACTAATCATTAGTAGCAAATTATTATCGAAGAAAACGCTTATTCGTACTGTCACTACTTATCATTGTTATCATATACGAATGATAGAGTAGAAAACTATTAATATAGCAATTATTAATAAAGATCAATACAGAGGAAATACACTTGTACTACTGCTCATAGTACCTGGATTATAGCGTTTAGTCGTATTGAATACGCTATTCTTTACAGCTGAGCTGTAAGCGATGTGTCTATACTGTTTCCTTAGTAGGAGTTTGACTAAAGCTACTTGTCAGATACGCTAGAGTAAGCTAAGGATTTGATTTAAGATGCTTGCGTTTATTAACAGTCATTACTCTTGAACCTGAGTAAAGATATCGCCTCAAAACAAAAAAAGACCACTATAAAGCGGTCTTTTCAAAATAAGAAATAAGTTCTAATTAACCTTAGATTTACGATTCATCTGTTCAAAAAACTCATCGTTGGTTTTCGCCTCTTTTAGGCGCTCAAGTAAGAACTCAGTCGCTTGTACGCCATCCATCGGCTGCAGTAATTTACGCAGTATCCAAACTTTGCGTAATTTATCTTCATTGAGCAAACGCTCTTCGCGGCGCGTGCCAGATTTTTTGATATTGATGGCTGGGAAGACGCGTTTTTCGGCCAAATCACGCTCAAGGGTGATCTCTTGGTTACCGGTACCTTTGAATTCTTCAAAGATAACGCTGTCCATTTTACTACCTGTATCTATAAGGGCACTGGCGATAATGGTTAAGCTGCCCCCTTCTTCTACATTACGTGCCGCGCCAAAGAAGCGTTTTGGACGCTCAAGCGCATTGGCATCGAGACCACCGGTCAAGACTTTACCAGATGACGGCATCACAGTGTTATAAGCGCGGGCAAGGCGAGTGATAGAATCTAGCAAAATAACCACATCTTGCTTGTGCTCGACTAGACGTTTGGCTTTTTCGATGACCATGTCCGCCACTTGCACATGACGCTGCGGCGGCTCATCAAAGGTAGAGGCGACCACTTCACCGCGTACCGTACGCTCCATTTCAGTCACTTCCTCTGGGCGCTCATCGATCAATAACACAATCAAATAGCATTCAGGGTTATTACGCGTGATAGACTGAGCAATAGTCTGCAGTAGCATCGTTTTACCGGCTTTTGGCGGGGCAACGATAATGGAGCGCTGACCTTTACCAATTGGAGCGATCAGATCGATAATACGACCGGTCAAGTCTTCAGTAGTACCGTTACCTAATTCTAATTTTAACTGTTCGGTAGGGAAGAGCGGCGTTAAATTCTCAAAGATAAGCTTATGACGCGAGCGATCTGGGGTATCAAAGTTAATCTCTCCCACTTTTAGCAGGGCAAAATAGCGCTCTGAGTCTTTTGGTGGGCGAATAGTACCCGCTATGCTATCGCCCGTCTTGAGACTAAAGCGGCGGATTTGGCTAGGACTGACATAAATATCGTCAGGACCGGCCAAATAAGAGCCTTCGGAGGAGCGCAAAAAACCGAAACCATCCGGGAGGACTTCTAACACTCCGTCGCCATAGATGGCTTCACCATTACGAGCATGAGTTTTTAAGATAGCAAAAATAATGTCTTGCTTACGGCTACGCGCCATATTATCAAGTCCCATTTCTTTGGCGATAGCCAAGAGTTCAGAGATTGATTTTTTCTTTAATTCAGTTAAATTCATAGGAAAGTCATTAGCAGGTTATCAGGCGAGAGAGGTCATAAGCAGCACAACCCACGACATTGGTTCAAACAATATTAGGTATGGGTGTGCAAAACGTTGGGTTTATGTTGCCTTGAGTTTTTATATCAGTTCAGCGCCAATTGTAGGATGTTACAACAGGATCGCTCAGAATGGATATAAAGAAGGTGACATAAGAGTCTTCGATAAGAGCTCAATATCAGTAATTGTATTTGGTAATGGTGCTTAATAATGATAGTTGTGTTTTGCAGTACAAACACATGGAGACTTGCGACAAGACGCTTATGAAAAACGGTTGTATTACTCTTGTCAGCAGACTATACGGTTATAGATAGGGCGTTGTCAATTATTTTTGCTAAAAAAAGTTGCTAATTGATTTATTTGTGCAAAAAGTCAGCAAAAAGCCATTATCTTGAGTAGATAATGGCTTTTTACGCAACAGATAACCGGTTATCAACTAATTATCTTAGTGGTATTTTTGATTAAACTATAGATGCTTATCTAGCACTTTAGCCAATTCCGCTTTTGGCTGTAGACCCATGACTGAGTCTACTTTTTCGCCGTCTTTGAAGACAAATAGCGTTGGAATGTTGCGAATACCGAAACGGCTAGCGGCTTGTGGGTTATTATCGACATCGACTTTGACGATTTTGACTTTGCCTTCATAATCGGTTGCCAAATCTTCTAAAATAGGCGCGATAGATTTACATGGACCACACCAAGTTGCCCAGAAGTCTACCAACACTAATGTGTCAGCTTGTAGCACATCTTGATCAAAGTCGGTATCGGTAGTGTTGACGATTAAATCTGACATAATATGTCTCTCTTTTTATTAAGTTTAGACTTTTATTCTTAGGTAAAATGTAGCCTTATAATGGCACTAATAAACGCTATATAAAGGTTATTGCTAACGCTAATACCAATGAATGAATACCGCTATAGTAACATATCTGCTAAATCTTAATAGCGCTCGGCTCGTTAAAATGCTTAACAATTAATATTAGTACAATCAATCGCAACATAAAACCACAGCATAGAATTTACTATGAAATTTATATATAACCAATACTATTAGCTGCTGTTTTTATAATAATGATTTCTACCACTACTTTATAAATAAGCTCCTTTATGCTCTTTACTGAAGAAGAAACTGCCGCTCTTAACGAGCAAGAACAAACTTATCCATTAGCGTTTTTTCAAGATTTTGCTAAAACGATAACCGTTTACGAGGATGACGATATCTGGGTGGTCGATAAGCCTGCAGGGCTGTTGAGTGTCAATGGTAAGACATTAAAGGTGAGCTTACTGGCTCGGCTTGAAAAGGTCAATCCAAGCGTTAAGCTCATTCATCGCCTCGATATGGATACCTCGGGGCTACTAATATTTGCCAAAAATGCTGCGGCGCAAACGCATATCAGTAAGCAATTTATCGAACGTCTGCCACAAAAGTTGTACCAAGCTCGTGTGTTTGGGCAGTGGCAACAGGCAGGAGCGACAGGCAAGATATCTGCGCCAGTGCGTTACGAGCCGACGCTAAAACCGCGGCATATCATCGATCCGGACTGGCCAAAGCAGGCTTTGACTCATTACGAAGTGCTCGCGCACGAATACCTTAATACTCAATCCATCGATGCGCACAGCGGCAGTACACGAGCAGATCAGCCGCCGCAAATGGTGACCCGCGTTGCATTAAAGCCTATTACAGGCCGTAGCCATCAGTTACGAGTACATATGGTGCACATGGGTCATGTGATCATCGGCGATCCGATTTATGCTGAAGGATCAGCGCTAACGATCGCGCCGCGGCTTAACTTACACGCTCAGCAATTGCGCTTGAAACATCCGGTGCTAGAAGCTTGGATGGACTGGGAGAGTCCGACACCTTTTTAATAAGGATTAGTATACATAAGGAAAGTGTTTATGATTGATGTAACGAAGACTAAAAAAGCGATAAATAATACTATTAAAAATCGCTTAGCCGGCCATGAAGCTTCATTAGCCCCATCTCCAACTTATCAAGCTAATGGTGCTCAGCCGGTAGACTGCGAGATGCTGATCATCGGAGCGGGTATCGCGGGTATCGGCATGGCGAGTCGTTTGCAGCAATTCGATAATAAAAAGATATTTGGCCAAGATATCAGCAAAAATACTGGTTCGAATACTAATAATACTAATAATACTAATAATATTAACCCTAATGTTACGGAGCGCTTTATTCTTTTAGAAAAAAGAGCAGATCTAGGCGGGACTTGGGACTTATTTAACTACCCTGGGATCCGCTCAGACTCTGATGCGTTGACCTTTGGCTATAGTTTTCGGCCTTGGCTTGACAGTCGTATGCTCGCAAGTGGCTCTGATATCAAGGACTACATCAGTAAGACGGCTCGTGAGTTTAAGATCGTATCGCATATTCGCTACCGTCATGAAGTAGAGCAGCTGGCTTGGTCAAGCGAGACAAAACAGTGGACTGCTACTGTTATCAATCACGCCAATGGGGAGCGCCTAAGCTTAACGGCTCATTTCGTGGTAGGCGCCACAGGCTATTATAACTTTGAACAAGGGTATAAGCCTGATTACGTAGGTGAAGCGGATTTTGCGGGGCTTATCGTGCATCCGCAAAAGTGGCAAGACGTGGATTATCATAATAAAAAGATCGTCCTTATCGGTAGCGGGGCAACGGCGGTAACTTTACTACCCGCTCTTGTGGACGCGAGCGGCGAGCAGACGGCAAGTCATGTCACTATGCTACAGCGCTCGCCTTCATATATTGCTAGCGTGCCGGCAGATGACTACGCGATGGAGACGTTATCTGGTAAACTCTCGCCTTTATCCAAACAGCAAGCCTATAAGCTAGTGCGCGCTCGCAATGTATTAGTGCAACAAGCGACTTATCGTGCCTCTGTTTATGCGCCAAAGCTTATGAAAGCCTTAATGAGCTATGGCGTCAAAAAAGAGCTAAAGAGTAGTGAGATAGATCTAAAACATTTTTCTCCTGATTATAATCCTTGGGATCAGCGGGTGTGCGCGGTACCTGATAGTGATTTTTTTACAGCGCTACAAAGCGGAAGCGCAGCAATCGTTACTGACGAGATAGATAGATTTACCGAAACTGGTATTCTTCTAAAGTCAGGAGAGCATCTTGATGCTGATATTATCATCTCAGCGACTGGACTTAACTTACAGGTGCTTGGCGGCGCTAAGGTGGTTATCAATGGAGAAGAGGTAAATATCGGCCAGCGTATGACCTATAAAGCGGTGATGCTAGAAGAAGTGCCTAATATGGCGGTGCTATTTGGCTATACCAATGCTTCATGGACGCTAAAGATAGATATCGCCTGTCAGTATGTCCTACGCCTGATTAGCTACATGAATCAGCATCACTATCGTGTCGCTATGGCAAAAGCGCAAGCTGATGGCGAAAATGTACAAATGCAAGAGGATACGGTGTTAGGCTCATTGTCCGCAGGGTATGTCGCGCGCGCAAGTAAGGTACTGCCAAAGCAAGGCGATCGCTATCCATGGCGGGTGATAAATAACTATCTTCTCGACCGCATTATGCTCAAATATCGCAAAATCAATGATAAGTGGCTACACTTTACGCGCTAAGTTTTTTAAACCTTATCCTTTTTTATCAATAAACTCGCTGACTTGCTTGCTAAGTATCTGCCATAGCGTGAGCTGCGCACTTTCGCTACCCCACGCATTATGCGGACTAAAGATAACGCGCGGATGATCTTTCAAGCTAAGTAGCGGGTCGTCCTCAGTGATAGGCTCCGCTTCAAAGACGTCGCTGGCATAGCCCAATATCTGCTCCTCATTCACAGCGGCGGTCAGCGCTTGGCTGTCAACAATGCCGCCGCGAGCGACGTTGACTATTAAGGGCTGCTTTTTCATTTTTGCTAAAGTGTCTTTATTAATTAAGTGTTTGGTGTTCTCGTTTAGGGGGCAATGCAAGCTAATCACATCAGAGCGAGCCAGCACCTTATCGAAAGGGGTGTAGTCGTCATTGCGCGGCGCTTGGCCTTGATGCTCTGCCCACAATACGGTCATGCCATAAGCACGGGCAATCTCGGTCACTCGTTTACCGATAGTGCCAACACCAATAATGCCAAGAGTCTTGTTTTCTAGATCTATTAACGGTACATCTAATAGACAAAAGCTACCGTCGTCATGCCAAGAGCCATCAATGACCTTTTGGTGATAGTGGATAGCGGCCCGCATCGCCATAGTCATCAGCATAAAGGTATGCTCGGGCACGCTTTTGACCGCGTAGCCTGCAACGTTGTATAGCGTCACTCCATGCTTATCGCAAGCTTCTTTATCGACATTATTCATGCCAGTAGCCGTTAGTTGAATCAACTTTAGCTTGGGTAAACTGCTAATGATCTCAGCGCTAATCTTGATTTTATTGGTAAAGATAATGTCCGCATCTTGGCAGCGCTCGACTATAGCTTGAGTATCCTCTTGGCTATCTGTGTAGACGACATAATCCGTCACGCCTGCTGGCGCTGGCAAGTCTAAATCCTGAGAAAACGTGCCTCTATCTAAAAATACCGCTTTCATGTTGTCTCCTTATTCATTATTTTTATGACTACTTGAGATTTCATTGTAGTTATCAATAAAGGTATTGATTTGCTCTTGGACAATCTGCCACAATTTATGATGAGCATTTTTACTGCCTGAAGCCACGTGCGGGCTGAAAATAATCCGTGGATGTTGCTGTTCTGCCAGTTTAAGTAAAGGATCATCCTTTGCAATTGGCTCTTTCTCAAAGACATCGGTGGCATAACCGAGTACTTGCTGATCTTCTATCGCCTTTGCCATAGCCTTGGAGTCGACTACCGCGCCGCGTGCTACGTTGACGACTAGCGGTTGTTTGCTCATTTTGGCTAAGGTATCGGCGTTAATTAGATGCTTAGTTTCGTCAGTGAGCGGGCAGTGTAAGCTGATAACATCGGCAGCAGCAAGCACGGTCTCAAAATCAGTATAATCGTCGCTACGTGGCTCTTTGCCTTGGTGCTCAGCCCACAATACGGTCATGCCAAAGGCCCGCGCGAGTTCGCTCACTCGCTTGCCAATTGTCCCTACGCCAATGATACCTAAGGTTTGACCCTCGACATCGATCATCGGCGCTTGATTAATCTGTGAGCTGCGATCTTTACGCCAATTGCCATCGACGACTTTTTGATGGTAATGAATGCCAGCACGTAGCGCATTTAGCATCAGCATGAAGGTATGCTCAGGGACGCTCTTAACGGCAAAAGCTGAAGCATTGTATAGCTCAACTTTGTTTTCCCTGCAGGCCTCTTGGTCTATGGTGTTCATGCCACTTGAGCTTAGCTGTATGAGTTTCAGCTTAGGTAAGGCTTCAATGACTTCACGTTCGATCCTCAGCGTACCGCAGATCATGATATCAGCATCTTGGCAGCGCTCAATGATTACTTTATTGTCTTGCGGGGTTTTATCAAAGGTTACGTATTCGTCTACCTTTGCAGGCTTTGGTAGTTCAAGCCCTTCTAGGAATCTGGCTTCATCGAGTAATACCGCTTTCATAGGTAGTCCTTTTTTAGTTTTAGTCATTTTTATAAGCCTCTAATGTAGCATGCTGCAGCATAAAGCAAAACTGACCAACTAAAGCTAAGTCTTTAGCGAGATGAATGCAAACCCTTAGGCAACTGCTTAGTGATAAGCTCTTGAAAAACACAATTAGCGCAACCATCTAACCGCTAACGCTATATAATAGTGCGACTTTGCAGCGACGTTGCTTGTTGTCAACTATCCATAGCTGTTGCTAGTTTCATCTTCTATTTTTATCATTTAAGTACAAAAAGATACCGCCCTATGACTATTTCTGCCGCCTCATTACTCAGTAGCGAATTCGCTGTTGGTCAACGTTATTTATCTGATACCGAGTCTGAGCTTGGTTTAGGTGTGGTGATCGACGTCGATGATCGCTGCGTGCACATCTTGTTTCCACAAAGCGAAGAGACGCGCGTCTACGCCAAAAACTCCGCGCCACTCTCGCGCGTGGTATTCAAAGTCGGCGATAGCATCGCTGATCAACAAGGCCATAGCTATACGGTCACCGGCGTTGATGAGGTCATGGGCGTACTTAAGTACAGCGTCGAAGATGATGATAAAGGGGTGGAGGTTAAACCCATTATGGAAACGCGCTTGGCAGCGAATATTACTCTAGCCAAGCCCCTTGAGCGCCTGCTAGCCGGCCGTATTGAGCGTAGTGATTGGTATGATTTGCGTCAAGATATTTTGCGTATGCAGTCGGCGTTAGCCGGTCATCCGCTCAAAGGTCTCATGGGTGCGCGCGTCGATATTATTGAGCACCAGCTCTATATCGCGCATGAAGTCGGTAAGCGTATCGCGCCACGCGTCTTACTCGCCGATGAAGTAGGTTTGGGCAAAACTATCGAAGCTGGTCTTATTATTCATCAGCAGCTGCTTACCGGTAAGGCTGAGCGCGTGTTGATACTCGTGCCTGATAGCTTACAGTATCAGTGGATGATTGAGCTGCGTCGCCGCTTTAATCTAAACTTTGCGCTATTTGATCTGGTGCGTACTGCCGCCATAAAAGAGCATGACCCTGAACAAAACGTCTTTGCCACTGAGCAATGTATCATCGCAGGCATGGACTTATTGCTTGATCACGATGACCTTTATGAGCAAGCAATAGAGGCAGGGTTTGATTTACTCGTCGTCGATGAAGCGCATCACTTGCATTGGGACGCGTCGCAAGGCGGCAATGATAAATATGAGCTAGTCGCTGATTTTGCGAATGAGACCCCAGGGGTGATGCTGCTGACTGCGACTCCTGAGCAATTGGGCGCTCAAAGTCATTTTGCGCGTCTGCGTCTGCTTGACCCCAATCGCTTCGACGATTTAGATACGTTTATTGAAGGTCAAGATGCCTTTGCCGAAACGGCGGCGGTCGCCAATATCTTAATGGAAGATAAGCCTCTGAGCACGGCACAAATTGCAGCTTTGAGCGGCTTGCTGGATATCAGCACTGATGAGCTGGCAAATATCAATGAAGATGAGAAGCTGCGTAATTATGCACTCAATGAGCTGTTAGATCGTCATGGTACTGGGCGGGTATTATTCCGTAATACTCGCGAAAGTGTCAAAGGCTTCTACGGCCGTAGCAGTCAGCCGCATCCGTTGCCGCTGCCAGAGTCTTGGGTAGACAGCTATCAAACTAACGGCAAACTACGCGAGCAGCTGTGGGGTGAAGAAAATCAACCTGATGGCGGCTGGCTAGAAGATGACCCACGCGTACCTTGGCTGATCGATATCCTCAAGGGCGAGCTTAAGCAAGAAAAAGTATTACTCATCGCCCGTAGTGGCGCGACGGTTGAAAGCTTAGAGGCGGTACTGCGTCTACATGCCGGTATTAAGACCGCTATCTTCACTGAGCAGATGACGCTGCTTGAGCGTGACCAAGCCGCTGCCTTTTTTGCCGATAGAGAAGGGGCGCAAATATTGCTGTGCTCAGAGATTGGCTCAGAAGGCCGTAACTTCCAGTTTGCAAGCCAGCTCATTCTTTGGGACTTGCCCGCCAACCCTGATACTTTAGAGCAGCGTATCGGCCGTTTGGATCGTATCGGCCAGACGCAGCAAATCACCTTACACGTGCCTTATGTTGAGAGCACTGCGCAAGAGCGTCTGTATCATTGGTACAACAGTGCGCTCAATATGTTTAACCAGATATCGCCAACCGCGCAAAGCGTACAAGAAGAATATATCCAGACCTTAAAGCCCTTGTTAGAGGGACTAGAAGGCGCTGATAGCGTAAATAATCAGCAAGCGCTACAAGAGGTTATCGCTGAGGCGAAGCAGACACGTTTAGGTTTAGAAGCCCAGCTGCAAGCGGGCCGTGACCGTCTGCTTGAGTATAACTCTTGCCGTCCGCGTGTGGCTTCACGTATCAAAGACGCAATGGTGGATTTTGATAGTCATAATCTACTACCGCAGTTTGTCGAGCGCTTTTTAGCGTCCGCTAATATCGATCATAGCGTACAGCGCGATGGCTCTTGGGTGATTACGCCGATTGATAGCACAGAGATTAATGAGTATATGGAGAGCTTGCCGCTTGGTGAGGACGGCATGAGCTTAACCTTTGAGCGTAAGCTGGCTTTGCAGCGCGAAGAGATTGATTTTATCACTCATGAGCATCCTTTGATGCGCGCCATCTATGAGCTAGCCAGCACCAGCACCTTTGGTAACACCACTGTCGGTATGCTAAAGAGCGCCGCGATGCCGCAAGGCACAGTGCTACTTGAGATTAACTTTCGGGTGGAAACTATCGCGCCAAAAGTGCTGAACCTGCCTGCGACCCTGCCAACACAAAGCATTCGCGTGTTTATGAGTGAACAGGGCAGCGATTTATCAAGCCGTATTAGCTCGGAGATGATTATGCCGCATATCGAGCGCTTAGATAATAATCGGGCGCGGCAAGTGATCAAGGCGCGCGGTGATATCATCGAGCAGCGCTATCATGAAGCTGAAGCTATCGCCCGTGCTCAGTTGTCTGAGGTAGGAGCGCAGGCTAATGCTCGCTTTACTCAGCAGTGGTCACGTGAGATTAAGCGTCTCAAGCACTTACAAACCATCAATCCGAATGTGCGTCCAAGCGAGATTGAGCGCTTAGAGCGATTGCAAGCACAAGGCGAGCAAGCTCTGACAAACCTGCTCTTAGTGCCAGATTCTATCCGGATTCTGGTGGCGGTAAAGCCCTAGTTTAAGTTGGCATTGGTATAAAAAGAGGTGCTCATTAGCGCCTCTTTTTTATGTTAGGATTTAGCCTAAAATAGAATAAACCTTAGTCTGAATAGTCATCATAATAGCCGCTGAATCGTATGACATTACTGGTCAAGAGTGTCGATATTGGTTACTATGTTTAGCTTTTAATAAACTTTCTAAAGTAATTATTTTTACTAACAAGTGTTGTCATATAAAGCGAAAATGTTTGTTAGTAGAAATATTAGAATAAGGAAAATAAGCGTCATGTCTGATGTGTTTGATAACTCGCAACTTATCGATGAGCTGTTAGCGACAGTCGCACTGACTGAGCTCAGCCCGGATGTTTTTGAAGGGGCTAGCCACGACTATGTCGGTTCGCGTATCTTTGGTGGGCAAGTGCTGGCGCAAGCGATTATGGCGGCGTCTCACACCTTAAATGAGGATAAGCCTTGTCACTCCCTGCACGGGTATTTTTTACGTGGCGGCGATATCAAGCAGCCCGTCATCTATCAAGTGCGCCGCTTGCGAGACGGTCGTAGTCTGTCAGCGCGTGAGGTTACTGCTATTCAATATAAGCAAGTGCGTGGCAAAGAGCCCATCGAGCAAGTGATCTTTTCGATGATAGCGTCTTTCTCACCGATTGAGGAAGGACTTGAATATCAAGAGAGTATGCCGGTGTATCCGCCGCCAGAGGATTTGCCCTCAGAGCAAGAGCTAAAAGATGAGCATGTAGGTAAAGTGCCAGACGCGCTCAAAGCACGGTTTATGCGTCGTCGCCATGTCGAGATCAAGCCGGTCAAACCGCGTGATCCGATCAACCCAACGCCGATGAAACCTAAGCAAGCCAACTGGCTACGTATTCGCGAGCTTGGCAATCAACCTGTGGCTATTCAGCAAGCGCTATTAGCGTTTTCGTCGGACTTTTATTTAGTAGGTACCGGGCTGATGTCACATGGTGTCAGCTTTATGACCAGTGGCTTGCAAGCGGCAAGTATCGATCATTCGATGCATTTTCATCGTCCGTTCGATCTCAATGATTGGCTACTTTATGATATGTGGAGCGATACCACGTCAAGCTCGAAGGGTCTCAATCATGGTCAATTTTGGCAAGACGGTAATCTAGTCGCCACCGTACAGCAAGAGGGTCTCATGCGCCTTAGGGTACCGAAGTCTTGATGAGAGACAAGTTTTTTAAAGCAGCTAGCTTCAGTCCTAAGTTTAAGATGCTGAGCTAAAGCGCCGCCTACGGTTTGGCTTAGTTTTAAACCTCGATAATCTTAATCATTGCGCGCGGTAGTCCTAAACTATCGCGCGCTTTTTGCTTATCAAGCCACTTAAAAGCAATTTGTGCTGCCGATAACTTTTCGTTAAGCTCTGTACTTTTCGCCTCATTAATAACCAATTTTTGTGGCTGTAAATACCAATGAAAATGGGTCAATGAATGCTTAATCGGCGCGTCATCGAGTAAGGTATTACTAACAGATTCGGCTACCAACTTATTCTCTTCAAGCCACTCATGAATGATTTGCTCAGCAGTGGTAAATTCGGTCTCATAGACTTTTTCATTGCTACTCACTTGCAGTTTTTTTGGTTGAGCTTCTGCTAGCTTAGTTGCTTTATTAGCTGTTACCTTTTCTACAAACTCTAAGGGTAAACTCCATAGCCCGCCCCAAATACCATTATCAGGGCGCTGTAGCCATAATACCTCGGCATCATTATTTTCTATTATTAAAGCATTGCTAAACTTGCTGGGTTTCGGTTTTTTCTTAGCCTTGACTGGATAGTCGGTTTCGCGCCCCTCAGCATGAGCGATACAGTCTTCTCGTAGCGGACATAACTGACAATTAGGACTACGGCGCACGCATAAAGTGGCACCCATATCCATCATCGCTTGTGCGAATAGCCCTGAGTTTTCCTTTGGCGTCAAGCGCTCTGCCAATACCCATAGCTGTTTGGTTGTTGCAGACTTAGTAATGTCACCATCAATGGCTGCCCAGCGCGTCAATACGCGTTTAACATTGCCATCACAGATGACACCATATTTGTGTAGCCCCATTGCCATAATCGCGCCCGCGGTCGAGGGCCCGACGCCTGATATGGCTTCCCAAGCTGCTAACGTCTGCGGATAGTCGCCCGTCTCGTTTATGACATCGACCAATTGCTTGGCGCCTTTATGCAAGTTCCGTGCACGCGCATAGTAGCCCATACCTGCCCAGTGCTCAGCGATGGTATCCCATTCTGCCGCCGCTAAATCTTGTACCGTTGGAAAAGAGTCCATAAAACGCGCAAAGTAGGGCAGTACGGTTTTGACTTGCGTTTGTTGTAGCATGACCTCTGATAGCCAGACAATATAAGGATTTGGCCTGTCAGTTTGGTGTTGTTGCCACGGTAAATCATGGCGACCATCCGTTTCGAACCAGTCGAGGAGGCGTGGGGCGAAGGAGTTTAAGGGTTTCTCAGGCTGGGAAAATGGTGTAGGCAAGTGTATTCCTTGTAGGTCGTAAACTAGTCTTGGCAGGTAGGGTGCGCCTCGCGCACCGATAAGAATATTTTGCTGATATTTGAGGGTGTTTAACTATTCTTATATGAGGCTCATAGACATAATGTAAAGGTAACCAATTAACGATAAACGTTGTCTAGAGTTTCACCGGCTTCATTTTTCCATTCAATCCAACCATTAGTAGAACGTCCTGAGACTAATGAACTGGCTCCACTGGGAGTTTTGAAAAGTTGATTTTCAGTCAACTTGTAACTCTTATTATCTACTGCTATTAGCTTGCCAGTATTTAATAAATTCTCTTTTAGTTTAACTATAAATGGTGGAGCTGACATAGCTTGTGCTTGTCGTACTAACGATCCTGCTAATATGACAAAACCATCATCGTCATAATAACCTTTGGCATCACCATTTTTCGCTTTATAATAAAATAGCATTGGTTGTAAGTCATCAATAGGTAATGTTTCAACGTTGTTAATTGAAGGAATATCAAGGTCAGTAGAAAATTGGTTGTTAAAGTTGTTCTTCTCTTTAATACTTAAAGACTCAAAAACGGGTTGCCCTAAAGTCGATAATAAAACATCGAGAGTGTAAAAAAGCTCTTCACAATCTGCTTTTAAAGGGTCAGGAGTATGTGGTTTATTACCAGTATTGCCGTTTTTTATCTCATAACGACCAACTTGCGTAGCGGTCGCAATAGCTTTGTGCTCCATATATAACGCATGAGTTTGCGTCATTGAGTTATTTGTTGATAGCATCACAAAGGCACGCGTCCAAAAATCTTTATCATCATGCTGGTTTAACCGTCTTTTGAGGTCACCAGTCTGCCCGATATAAAGTAATGGCTTATCGGCAGTTTCTGTTTCACCAATTAAAAAGTACAATCCCACTTGATTGGCATCTGGCATCGCAAAAAAATCATCAATATGAATACGTGGGATCTCAATTAAACGAACCGTACGCGTCGTCATTTCGGCCAAACGTAGTCCGCGCGGATTACCTTTAGGTAGATATATTTGGATGGTTTTAGCAGAAGGAATCATAGTCGCCTAATTGGTTTAAAAATTTTAGAAGTATAGAGCGAAATACTACTTCCGATTCTTCCGAGCCCGCTTTTTACGTAATCTTTTTTCTTCAAGTTTCGCTTCTTTTTTAGCCTCAGCTGCTATTCTTTGTTCCGCCACGACTTCCTCTTCCGCTGCCATCATCTCAGGTGTTTCCATAGTAATGCGACCGAGCGTGCCGCTGCGTAGCTCATTAATTAGAATCTCTGACATGCGATAAGTATCAACGATACCGCCTTTTTTCAGTAATCCTCGATTGCGTCCGGCAACTTCAAAAAACTCCCAATCGGTTTGTGGTAGATCTTCGATTTTATAGCGCTCTTTGAGTAGTTCAGGATAATCTTTGATTAAGTACTCAGCGGTGTAGCCCGCGACATCAGCGAAGTCAAAAGCAGTATCACGAATACCGCCAGTCGCTGCCAAACGATAGCCTGAATGCTCATTTTCGACTTTTGGCCACAGCATGCCTGGCGTATCATAGAGCATGATGCCACCATCGAGTTTGATGAGCTGCTGCGATTTGGTGACGGCAGGTTCGTTTCCGGTCTTAGCGACTGAGCGACCTGCTAAGGTATTAATTAAGGTGGATTTACCGACGTTCGGAATACCCATAATCATGGCTTTGATTTGGCGACCTGACTCTACTTTATTGGGCATAATTCTTTTGCACAGCTCAACGATTCTATGCACGTCATCAGCTTTATTATCATCGAAGGCAATGGCTTTGACGCCGTTTTGCGCTTCTAAATGATCAAGCCATATTTGCGTGCGCGCGGGATCAGCGAGATCGGCTTTATTGAGGATTTTAATGACCGGTTTTTGCCCACGCAAAGCGGCAACCATAGGGTTTTCACTGCTATAAGGAATACGCGCATCAATGACTTCGATGACGATATCCATCTCTGGCATAATTTCTTTGACTTCGTTGCGGGCTTTATTCATGTGCCCGGGGAACCACTGAATCGTCTCTTTAACCATTGTTTTACTGCCTTTTTTATAGTTACCTTATTTTATAAAGGGTACTGCTGATATGTAAGAAGGATTAGCAGCATTTTACTACAGAAGCTACTGAGTCTCTGCATCTTTCTCAGGCGGCAGCGGCGCTAGATAACCGATGAGCAGTATCAAGCTACCCGCCACTAAGAAAGATAGCACTCGCCAAATCGCTTCGGTCTGCGAGAGATCGACTAACACCAGTTTCAGCACCACCACGCCCAGCAGGCCGATACCCATAAACCAAGGCGTACGCTTTAATTGACGGCTAGCAACGATCGTCGCGATGAGCGCAATCAGTGTCCAAAGTATGGTCAAGCCTGTCTGTACTTGCTCGCTATCCCAAGCGCCTAAAGGCATGTGGTGCCAAAGCGGCGTGCTGATAAAAGCATGCAGCGATCTAATGAGCATACTAGAGATGACCCAAAAGCTAACTAAGCCTAAGATAATGAGCATAGGCTTAGGATTCAATGCTTTTTTATTGATATCCTTGCCTTGTAGAGCAGACGTTTTTTGATGATCTTTATAACTGAGGTAAGCCGTACTTAGCCCATATATCACCACTAACCATAAACTTATATCGTATAGATTAATCAATGGAAAATAGGGCAGATTCCAAATCACGCCATCATAGGACCAGTTGGTAATCACGACCCAAAGTAAGGCAATAGGCACGAACACTTTGGCGCAGTCGATTAGTGCTTGTTGCCAATCAAACCAAGGAGCTAAGCCTAGGTTTTTTTGAGAGTCTGTAGGATTAGTGGTCGGAGACTTATCATGACGATAGCTGAAATATAATCCTGCTAGCATCAAGGCTACTGGTATCAAAACAGCCATTACTCCTTGCGAAGCCGGTAAGCCGTAATGCACCGCCGCTGCTAGCACGAAAACGCTAGTAGCGAGCCAACTGGCGCTATCAAAACGCGATAGCTGATGATGCTGATACCAAGTTTTTAGCCATAACTGAGCAACGATTAGCCAGCCTATGATGAGCACAATGAACAGCGTCCAGTTTATACTATGCCACTGATCACTAAACTCAAACTTCTGTGGTAATTGCAAAATGAGCGCGGTATAGAATATGACCAATAAACCTTGGCTTAGTGGCCAAATTTCCTGCCATGGACGGTAGCGATTAATCAGCCAATAAACACTAACACTCAAGAGCGAAGATAAGGCTATCAAAGTGGTTGTCGCTACTTGCTTATGACTCAACCACTGCTGGAAGTCAGCAATCCCTACATATAACGCCCAAACTACCGCGGTAAAGGTCAAAAAGCTTATGAATATCGGGCTACGCCAAACTATACTAAAAGCGCTACTTTTTTCGTTAATGCTATGGAACCACTGATAGGCCGCCGATTGGCTAATCCCTAAATCTTTGGCATACGTAGTGATAGCGTCGCTTGTTTCTATATTGGTTTTTTGCTCAGCTTCTTGCGCATTATTTTTAGACTGCGCTGAATTATAAATAGTAGGCGAGTTATTGACTCGCAAGATAAATACTGACGCCAAGAATGCCAGTGCAGAAACGCTTAAGGCTAAGGTTGGATAATTTTTATAGGAGAAAAATAGCGTTACCATTAGCATAACGATACTGATTAGCTGCAATAATAAGCCAAATAATACCGACCAAGCACGTAGGGAGCGACGACCAAACCAAACTAAGGCTAATCCTTGCACTGACCAACCAAAGGCGATCCATTCGGCATCTAACGCTAATGGAATGACTAAGGCTAGAAAGCCAAATCCTAACGCCAACATACCTTCAGTGATGAGCGCATAGTACTGGCTACGGTTGACGAATAATAAGCCAAGGCTTAGATAAACCGCTGCCAAAATCGCACTAGTCATCGTTAAAGCGTGAGGGATATCTTGTAGCAGCGCTGAAAATAAACCAAAAGCTAGCAAAGGTACGGAGAACAGCAGGCCGGTATCGATAGGGAATAAATACAAGCTATTAACCGATTTAGAAGTCTTTAGCGTCTGAGCATTAGTTAAATGAGTAGTAGCTTCGCTATCCGTTTTGTGAAGCTGATTATAAGCAATGATTTGCTGGGCGTAACGAATGACCACGAATAGATAGAGTGCTAAATGTAGCGCCACTAAGGCGACTAAGGTCCAACGCTGAGACTCAATAATTGAGCTTAAGTCTTCGCTAATGCCCCAATAATAAGCCAGTCCAAAAGTCACTAGCGCACCAAATAAATTTAAAACTTTCCAAGTGCGATAATGGGCAATAATAGCAATGGTGACGTTGAGCAGTAAGTAGTAGTTAAATAGCGCTGTCAAGCTGCCGGTATCATCAGCAGTCAATATCGGCGCAAAAAAGCCTCCCGATAAGGCGAGTAGCGCTAACGGGAAAGCGTTTTGCCGCACAGCGAGACCAATAGTAAGCGCTGATAATACTCCTAAACCAATAAAACTCGGCAGGCTAGGCAAAACCTGATAAACGCTATAGGCAAAAAAGGTAGTTAAATAAGCGATGGCGAGGCCCGCGCCTTGTAAAGTAATGCCGTAAGCAAAACGGTTTTTGGCGAGTTTAAGCCCTAAGGCCGCTAAGCCTAAACCAATGACACCTATCGCTATAAGCTTAGATTCTATCGATATCTCGATATAGTCGCTAAGCAAACGTAGCAACAATACTACGCCGATGAGTAAGACGATAACGCCAACGCGCACCACTAAATTACCACCGAAAAACCAATTTTTAAGCGAATTAAAAAGCGAGGTGACTATGGGCAGAGATTGCTCGTCTGGCTCTACAGATGATGATGCTTTTGCGGCAGGGGCGGCAGGGTTTAGGGTTGAATAATCCGTTAAAAAAGGGTTTGAAGCCCCATTTTCATGTGACGGTATTGATAGGGCGGACGATGAGGCGGAAGGCGGTAGAGGTGGCGGTACTGATGTTTTTGGCTTATTTTCTATATCATAGTTTGCAATGGCAGGATTTGTAATATCAGTATTACTAACAGTAGTATTCTGTTTTTGTAATTCAGCCTGTAAACGCGCAACTTCACCGCGCAAGTCAATAAGCTGTTTATTCAACTTATTATGCAACACGATAATAATGATTAGTAAAATAATAAAGCTGATTAAGCCTAACATTGTCGTCACTCAATTTATTTTATAATAAAACGATAATGACGTTATTTTATAATAAACACAACTTTGCAGCGCTTTATAAAAGAGCAAACGGTTTATATTTCGGGCATAAAAAAAACAAAGTATGACGTGCATACTCTGCTTTACTGTAATCAATTTTTACTTAGCGCAGCAATTCACTTTACGACCCTAGGTTCGCTTTCATAAAGTCCATCATTTTATCCCAGCTTTCTTTTGCCGCTTTTTCGTCGTAGCCAAGGTCCACATCGTTATTGGCAGCGCGTTCGTCAGCATGCGGGTTAGTAAAGCCATGCTTAGCGCCTTCATAGACATCGACCGTATAGTCAGCGCTGACGTTATCCATCTCTTTTTTGAAGTCCTCGACGGCGTCCATAGACACCATACTGTCATCGCCGCCATGGGCAATAAGTACTTTGGCTTTGAACTTATCATCGGCTACTTGCTTGGGCGCTAGATTACCATGGAAAGTAGCAACTGCTTTGAGCGGCATGCCTTCGCGCGCCATATCTAATACAACTTTACCGCCGAAACAAAAGCCAATGGCGCCTAGATTATCACCATTGACTCCCAGCTGATCGCCGAAGTCATTTAAAATCAAACGGCAACGATCCATCAGCATGTTTTGATCGGCGAGGACTTGCTCCATCCACATATTAGCCATAGCTGCATCTGTGGTCAGTTTCCCTTCGCCATAGACGTCCATAGCGACTGCGGCATAACCGGCTTTGGCTAGACGCTCAACCACTGATTTGGGATGATCGACTACGCCCCACCATTCAGGAGCGACTAAAATGCCGGGCACGGGACTATCGTCTGTTGCCTTCTCTGGGAGGGCGACATAGCTATTGAGCTCAACACCGTTCTCGGTCGTACTTACTAATTCCAAAGTCTTAATTGACATATTATTTTCCTTATTATGTTATGAGTTTTAATTGTATTTATAGCGTGATTTATAGGGTTGCTTTTCACTACTCAACCACCTTAACGCCCATAGCGGACAAAAACAGCTATAATACTGTAACGCAATTTATCAAAATGCTAACTAATACTAGTTATTCGAAACTATATTAAAATGAATATTAGAACTATGGCTAGTCTATGAGGTTAAACTTGTTGTCTCAAACAAAAGCAGAATATCAAACAGATTTGGCTTTAGGTTCAAAAGCTGAGGTTAAAGCAGCTGATGTTAAAGGTAAAATCAAAGAAACTTTGCGTCCTCAGTTTTGGACCCAATATACTCTTGACGAGCTGAATCATAGCGAATGGGAAGCGTTGTGTGACGGCTGCGGCTGTTGCTGCTTGATCAAATATATCGATGAAGACGAGCAGGGCGAGGTGGACGAAGAATTGGTTGAGTATACCGATGTCGCCTGCCAACTGATGAACTGCGAAACGGGCTACTGTCAGCATTATGACAAGCGTCAGGAGTATGTTCCGGACTGTATTCAATTGACCATTGGTAAGCTACCAAAGATGATGTGGCTACCATCGCACTGTGCTTATAAACGCCTTTATAAAGGGCAGTCGTTGCCAGATTGGCATCTATTATTGACTAAAGATGCGGTAGCGACTCAGCAGCAAATGCGCGCAGCAAACATTGGCGTTGCGGGACGCTGCATCTCCGAGGTTGGCATCTCTGATGAAGAGATGGAGGAGCGGGTAGTTAATTGGGTGACGCCGTAGCCTACGCAACGTTGAGTGCTTTAGCCCAGCACGCAGTGATGCTAAGCAATTGTGCCAAGTCATCCTAGTTAATAATGAATGGCAACTTTAAAACTTAGCTGAGAGTGAAATTATTGGTTATTTAAAGCTCTTTTTTTAGAGTCACTCCTTGGAGACAATAGCCGCCGATTTAGCGCGACTCTCAGCCTCTAACTGCGAGTCAGCAAGCGGCGGAATAGGTAGACCTTGACGAATTTGCTGAGAGAATGCGCGACTATTCTCGATAAGCTGCTGATCATTAAGCTCTACGTCTGCATAATTATCGAATCCTTGCACTTGAGGGTTAATATGGGTGCGCTCATACCAAGTATCCATCGACCAAGGTTGTCCTTGCTTGGTAGGATTGGCATCTAACATACCAATATCAAAAAGATAATTGGGCAGCCAACCTGAGACCCAAATGCGATAATCCCACGGTAGTCGCTCGCCGCTGACGATACGCGCCATATAAAAAATGATATTGGTACAGTTAGTGGTAAAAGTATTGTACCAAGACGGCTCGGCGACTAGCTCATCAGCAGCCTCTAGATAAGATTCAAATAGCGCCTTAACCTCATGCTTTTGCAAATGACTAATAGGAAATAAGTAAACTTGCTCACCGCGAGCATTACTACGAGTGTAGATAATGTCACGCTCCTCCGAGGCAATAAGGCTGAGCTCAAAGCGCCGAAAAAACCCTGCAAAAGCGGAGAAGGACTCATCATTCTCTTTACGAATTTCAAAGGAAAAAGCGAGCGGCCTATCATCCTCAAAGCGAAAGCTCACTAAAGTATGCGCAATCAGCGGCCCCATCCAATAAGAGTTGGTGATATCAACGCCTGATAGCTTTGAGATATCAACGGTGCGGGTCTCCCAACGCTCAGTGGCGTTAATCGCAAGCGCTTCACCCTGACTAGACTCGTTTGCATCCTCATCAGCAAGATACCAATCAAAGTTACGTACATTGTTAAAGGTAATCAGATTAGGGTTATTAGCATCGCGAGTATAAGATAGCACTTCGCTGACTTCCGGCTGCCAGTCGCGATCGCTTTTGGCTTCGATAGAAAAATACCAGCCAACGCCTACTAGCCAGAGCCCACTATACAAAACAGTCAGGAATTTGCTTAGTTTTTTGGTTTTAAGCGTCTTATTAGATATTTTATTCGCGAGTGTTGGTGCGTATAGCAATATCGTTAACGAGGCCAAAAAGCCAACAATGAGGATGCTGGCTAGCCAAGTGATAGGGCTGAGCGCACCGAACTGATACCAAAGCGCTAATAACAGCCAAAGTGCCGATAGTATTAAAGCAACGACGATAAAAAAGCGCACGATACGGTATAGCCAACTATGACGATTAGCTAAGGTTTTGGTATTTGTAGCGCTATTGGCTTGACGACGCGGCGCTAATAGCCGAGATAAAAACGAACGACGTGACATAAGAATGAACTACGTAAATGAAGGTTTTGACCATAGCAAAGTTTATAACACACTGACAGTACAATTTGGATAAATTTGTCGTTGAATGTCGCTAAGCCTTGGGATAAAGTGAAGCTAAATAGGTGAGTGTTTTGCGCTATTGTCGGATAGTTGTTTTTATTTACGATTTCATCCCCATCTATACCCGGTTTAGTAAAAATTTTATAGTCGCTACTTTGTTAGTAGTTACTGTGATAGTAGCAACTTGAATAGCAATTATTTCCCTGTCCATAAACTTAAGAGGTTAACTCACATCACTATGTCTGATGATGCTCCCAGTCCGAGTAGTTGGTCGATGCGCGGCTTAAAACGCTGGCTATCGACCGCTCCTGAAACCCGCGATGAATTAATTGGCTTGGTGCAGCAGTCGCGCCAGTTTTTAGAGCCTGATACGGTTGATATGTTAGAAGGCGTATTAGATCTACCAGCGACGCAAGTGCGCGAGATTATGACCCCGCGCCCGCAAGTGATAGGCCTGCACGAAAGCACGAGCCTCAAAGAGGTCATGGATATTATCCTTGAGACTACTCACTCTCGTTATCCAGTGTTTGACAGTCAAGATGATGATGCGGTCATTGGTATTTTATTGGCCAAAGACTTAATCCCTATTTTAGTACACATGATGCGTGACCAAGAAGAGAAGATCGATAGCAAACGCCTCAAAGATCTAGTACGTCAACCCTTATATATTAGTGAGACCTCGCGCTCTGATACCTTACTGCGCTCCTTGCAGCGTACGCAGGTACATATGGCAATCGTTGTTGATGATTTTGGTAATTTCGCCGGCGTCGTGACTATGGAAGATCTGCTGGAGGAGATCGTTGGTGATATCGTCGATGAGCATGATGATTTCGATGAAGATAGCGACATTAATAACATTGTCGTACATCCTGAGAAGCCAAATACGTGGCGAGTGCAAGCCTCTACAGTGATTGAGGACTGTAACGACGAGCTGGGTAGTCACTTTGACGACACTGACGTCGATACGATGGGCGGGCTTGTGATGCAAGCGCTAGGTTACGTCAGTGATCTAGAAGGCGAGAGCGTCACTATTGATGATTGGCAGATTACTATTACCGATGTCGACGGCCGCTCTATTAATGATCTTGAGGTGACCAAAACCAGCGCTGACTCCCATATCCTCATAGGCAGCCATTAGCGATGAAAGGCGCGAGCTGAGCGATTCTTTTTTACGGTATAAAAACACGATTACGGTCGTGTTTTTTGCTTTTTTACCCTTTTATGATGGCAGGCTGTTATTATGAGCCAATTTAATTTGCAACTATCGTAAATAGCCTCTCATCTTAGGCTTAAAGATTTAGAACTTGGATAATTTGCTATGCGTCTGTCTACTGATGATTTACAAAAGCGTTTAAAGCCAAAACAGGTCTATCAGATGCCACTTGGCCTCACAGCTATCATTGCCGCTTTGGCAGGAGCGATATTTATATTTGCGCTCGCGCCTTATGGCTTTTGGCCAATTGCTTTTGTTTCGCCAGCGATTTTGTATGCGCTATTACTGCCAGAGATGAGCGGCAAACGTGCCTTTATTATCGGTGAAGCTTATGGTACTGGGCTGTGGTGCGTTGGCGCCTTTTGGCTCTTTACTTCCATCAATGATTATAGTGAGACGCCGACATGGCTGGCGCTGATTCTGATTGCGTTGATGGGGTTAGGGATGGGGCTGTTTCATGGCTTCTTAGCGCTGATATTCAATCGTTTCGTTGGTCGTCAGCCTTTCTCATTTGCAGCCTTATGGATCTTACAAGAGTGGATGAAGACTTGGTTATTTACCGGTTTTCCTTGGCTATTCTTAGGCTACGCCTTTACTGAGCAGTACTGGTTATCCTCATTAGCTCCAGTAGCGGGCGTTTTTGCCATCTCTTTTGTGGCAGTATTGCTAGCGGCAAGTGCTGTCGAGCTGCTGCGCCGCCGCGCCGGTTATATAGTGGTGTCATCGGTGCTATTGCTATTGAGTATTAGCTTATGGCTGATTAATCCGCAATGGACCAAACCTAAAGGTACACCAGATCTATCGGTGTCCTTGATTCAAGGTAACATCCCGCAAGATATGAAGTGGCTGACTGAGTATCAGTTCGAGACCTTAAAGATTTATGCTGGATTGACGCGTGATGAATGGGGCCGCGATATTGTAATTTGGCCGGAATCTTCTATCCCAATGTTTCAGACCGAAGCGGTAGGCTTTATCAGTGAAATGGTAAAAATGGCTAAGGACACCGATACCACTTGGGTGACGGGCATTCCTTATAAAGATGAGGCCGCCTTTGATCCAACGACGCAGAGCTATCCACCGTTTTATAATAGTGTAATAGCACTTGGCAGCGATGCTAAAGGTATGTATAAAAAGCAGCGGCTAGTGCCGTTCGGTGAGTATATTCCTTTTCAGGGGATGCTCGATATATTGCCCAGTCTTGCCGGTAGTCAAGAGATTTTGAGCTATAGTCGCGGCGGGGCTGAGCAATCGCCACTGCAAGTACGCGGGCATAACTTAGGTGCCGCCGTCTGTTATGAGGTTGCTTATCCGGATACCACGCGCCGCAACGCTATCGGTACGGACTTTTTATTGACGATCTCCAACGACGCTTGGTTTGGTACTTCAGCAGGCCCGCTACAGCATCTACAAATGGTACAAATGCGCTCGCTAGAAAATGGTCGCTGGTTCATGCGTGCAACCAATACTGGCGTGACCGCTATCATCAACCATAGAGGGCAAATCGTTGAGCGTGCGCCACAGTTTGAGCGCACGGTGCTACGCGGCAATGTTCAAGCGCGTGTAGGCAGCACTCCTTTTATGGTTGTGGGCCATTATCCTATTTTGCTTATCATAGCGCTATTATTGGGACTCAGTTATGCCAGTAAGCGCTCAACGACTCAAGCGCGACCAAAGCGTAATTAGCCAAGTCAGGAAAAATGAACGGCCTGACTAATAATAATACCTTTAATTGGTTAAGGGATTTAACAAATCGCTATAAATTGCGATATAATGGCTCAATATTTCAAATATTCTTTGTTGTAAGGTAGATAAGCTATGTCAGAGCATGTTGTCAATAACAGTCCAAAAAAAGAGTTTCTATTTGCCTTAGGCGGCGTTGGCTTATTTTTAGGCATCGTGTTACTCATTGGCATTTCTGCATTTTTGCGTCCAGCGGGTGAGCATATTACCGCTGAGCCTGCTGAGGAAACAGTAGTAGCTGCACAAGCAGAAGATGACACTGCAGAAGAAGCTGTGGTTGATACTACTGGGGTTGCCACTGCCGATGCAGATACTATTGGTGCAGGAGAAGCGGTAGCAGATACGCCTGCTGATGCTACTACTACGCCGGCTCCGAGTAGTGGTGATGCAGTGGTAGCGACTGGTTCAGCTGCTGCTACGGCTGACGGTACGGTAGACCAAGCGGCTGCGGCTGATGCTGATCTAACAGCAGAACAAGCCGATGGTGACGCCGATGCTACTGCTGATGCTGAAGACACAGCTGCTCAGTAAAGCCAATTTATCGTTATTTATTTCTAACGACTTATTCATAATGAATGAGTGATAACGATTATAACAAGCGCTGCCAATACTGATGAAGCTGGTAGGTTGACCCGTTTTAGTACGACTGATTATCAGACGTATCAAGAACATTACTCTTACTACTGAAATTCAAGCTTACATAACGCCCTGCTCTTTAACGAGAGCAGGGTTTTTTTGTGGGTATTTGTGTAATTATTGAGCAATTGCTTATTTACTTGAATTTATACAAATGAAACAATGTTGCGCTTATATGGCCATTAGTCGTCATTATTAATCACTTCGTCATACATAAATGCTTTTTGAAGGAATTAAAAGTATGAGCAAAACATCAAAAACTCAGGGAAGTGACGCTGAGCTAGAAGCGCTAGAAAACGGCTTTATGGGACATCCTAAACCCTTACGCCCGCTGTTTTTTACTGAAATGTGGGAGCGGTTTTCTTATTATAGTATTCGGCCACTTTTGGTCCTCTTCATGGTGGCCACTGTTGGTAGCGGCGGATTTGGTTTCGATGAAACGACCGCTTCTGCTATTTATGGTATTTTTGCAGGGTCATTGTATTTAGCCGCCGTTCCTGGCGGCTGGTTGGCAGATAATTGGTTAGGACAAGAACGTGCATTATGGTGGGGTAGTATCATTATTGCGCTAGGGCATTTGTCCATTGCCTTGTCCGCCATGTTTGGCATGACCCTGTTTTTTGTCGGCCTCATCTGTATCGTCTTAGGGTCAGGTCTATTCAAGACTTGTATCTCAGTCATGGTCGGCGCGCTCTATCCTGAAGGCGATGTACGCCGTGATAGCGGCTTTACCATATTTTATATGGGTATTAATATCGGCGCGTTACTCGCAGCGCTTATTGTGGGTGTGTTTAAAGAGCAAGGTATGTGGCATGTCGGCTTTGGGATTGGTGGCCTTGGTATGCTAGCCTCACTACTTATATATCGCTTTTCAGCACGAAAAACACTAACCCACTATGCACAAGCCAAAGACATCACTCCTGAGTGGGAGCGTGCTAATGATAATCACAAAAACATAGGTCGCTGGGTCACTGGGTTTTTGGCGTTACTCGCAGCTGTGGTTATCTTAGTGGCTACCGGGATTATGCCGTTCAATCCTGAAGGAGTGGTGACGTATATGACCTATATCATCGCGGCTGTAGTGATAGGGTATTTTGCTATCTTGTTCGTCTTACCGAGGTTTGATAAAACCGATAAGCTGCGTCTGCTGATTTGTTTTATTCTGATTATTGGCTCGACGCTATTTTGGTCAAGCTTTGAGCAGCAGCCGACCTCTTTTAACTTGTTTGCTGATAACTATACCGATTTAGATGTTTTAGGGTTCCAAGTTCCTAGCATTTGGTTTCAATCGCTAAACCCGTTGTTTATTTTATTGCTAGCGCCGATCGTCAGTATTATATGGGTTAAGCTGGGTAATAGAGGGGTTGAGCCTAGCAGTATGGTTAAGTTCGCTCTTGGTATGCTCTTAGCAGCAGCTGGCTTTGGACTGATGATTCTAGCGTCTAAAAGCATTCTCACTAATGAGGGCGGATTGGCTTCGCCTTTATGGTTAGTCGGTAGCCTTTTATTATTGACGCTTGGCGAATTGGCGCTTAGTCCTGTTGGTTTATCCTCTATGACTAAACTGGCACCAAAAGGTATGCAAGGGCAGATGATGGGGCTGTTCTTTGCCTCTTTAGCAATGGGTAATTTGGTTGCCGCTTTTTTTGGTGGTTACGTGTCCGCAGACAAGATTGAAGGATTACCCGGTCTATTTACCACTATGACTATCTTTTTGGTAGTAACAGCGGTGATTTTGTTACTGTTAGCCAAACCGATCAATACTATGCTCAAAAAGAGCGAGCAGGCGGATGGCAAAGTGTAATGATCGTAAAGCGTAGCGCTTATAACGAGTCAGCCGCTACTCATAATAAAATAAAGTAAAACGTGTTACCTTGGGTGGCACGTTTTCTCTTTTTATAAAAAGATAGCTCAGCTTAGCTATTGAAAATCATCTACACGCCCAAACCTCTAGTGATACCGATAACTATTTATAATTTTTTTATCAAAATAAGACGATTAATGATAATCGCTAGCTCAAAAACGAATAAATCAGTCAAAACTGACTAATCAAAAATATAAGGAACACCCAATGAACAAACAGACTATTCACGACCGTATCGACAGCCTACGCCAAGTGCTCACGAAACAAGATCTTAGCGCTATTATCGTCCCTTCTGCGGATCCGCATCTATCTGAGTATCTGCCGGAGTATTGGCAGGCCCGTCAATGGCTCTCAGGGTTTACCGGTTCTGTTGGTACGCTGGTGGTCACCGCTGACTTTGCGGGACTATGGACCGATAGCCGCTATTGGGTACACGCCGCTGACCAGTTAGCAGATACTGGTATTACCCTAGAGAAGCTCGCGCCCAAGCAGCCCAACCACATCGACTGGTTGAGCGAGCATTTGAGCGAAGGTGATAGCGTAGCAATTGATGGCAATGTGCTCTCCATCGCTGAGCAAGACCGTCTATTGGAGGCGTTTGAAGCTCACGACATTACTTTGATTACGGATCGTGACGTGTTGACTGACATTTGGGCAGAGCGTCCAGCATTGCCAACTGCGAAGTTATATCAGCATGACGAGCAGTTTGTGTCGCAGTCTGCCACCGATAAGCTCAGCGCGGTTCGGCGCGGTATGGCAGATAGCAGTGCGACGCATCATCTATTATCGAGCTTAGATGATATCGCTTGGCTGACTAACCTACGCGGCTCTGATGTCGATTATAATCCTGTGTTTTTGGCGCATATGCTGATCGATGCAGAGACCGCAACGCTATTTGTTGATAATAATAAAGTCAGTACCGATATCGAGCAAAGCCTGCAAGATAGCGGCATAACGCTTGCTGATTATGACGCGGTACAACAAGCGCTTGGCGAGCTGACAGTCGATGATTTACTATTATTAGACCCTAGCAAAGTCGCCGTTGGGACGTTATCACAGATGATCGATGGTGTTGGTTTTATTGAGCAGATTGCGCCGAGCACTTTACTTAAATCCGTCAAGTCAGATGCTGATGTGGATCATGTTCGTGAAGCGATGCGTCAAGATGGCGCGGCACTGTGCGAGTTTTTCAGTGCGTTCGAGGAGCGCCTAGCAGCTGGCGAGCGTTTGAGCGAGCTTGATGTCGATAGTATGTTGATCGATAAGCGTAGTCAGCAGCCTAACTATATCTCGCCAAGCTTTCCAACCATTGCAGGCTTTAATGACAACGGCGCTTTGCCGCATTATCGCGCGACGCCAGAGAAGTTCAGCTATCTAGATGTCGCTGATGGCGAAGGCGGCTTATTGCTGATTGATTCGGGCGCCCAATATCAAAACGGTACGACCGACATTACTCGCGTTGTCGGTATTGGGCAAGTAACGAACGAGCATAAGCGCGACTTTACTACGGTACTCAAAGCGCATATTGCACTGGCGCGCGCGCACTTCCCTGACGGTATCGCTTCGCCGCTTATTGATGCGATTTGCCGGGCGCCGCTGTGGCAAGCGCAGATGGACTATGGTCATGGTACAGGTCACGGCGTCGGTTACTTCTTGAACGTCCATGAAGGCCCACAAGTTATCGCTTATAGTGCTAGCACGCCAAAAGAGCGCGCGATGAAAGTAAATATGATCTCAAGCAATGAGCCGGGACTCTACCGCGAAGGTAAGTGGGGTATTCGTATTGAAAACTTAGTCGTCAACCAAGCCGTGGCTAAGCCTAACGAGACAGAGTTTGGCGATTTTCTAAACTTCGAAACAGTCACTTATTGTCCTATTGATACCCGTCTCATCGATAAGTCGCTTCTAGATCAGACAGAGGTTGATTGGTTAAATGACTATCACAGCCAAGTCTATGTTGAGCTAAATAGCCGCGTCGAGGGAGCTGCGCTTGAGTGGCTCAAAAAGCGTACGCAAGCTATTTAAAAAAGCTATTCTGACCTATCAACTATAAAAAAGCGCTCAGCCATTTAAGGCTTGGGCGCTTTCTTTGAGCTTATTTTTTGACTTTTTTATTACACATTGAAGATTTATTGCTTTTCGCTTAACTGACGTGTGACTTCCGCGCGTAGCCAAGACTTTAGCGTTTCGGACAGTTGCATCATCTGTTCGGTTACATAATCATCGATATGAACTTCTAGCTCATGAATCATTTGTTGCTCAGCTGTACTAAGTTTCGTGTCCTTTAACGATAGGTCGATGGAAGACGCTGCATAAGAAGCTTTAGCATCGATTGCTTTAATCAGATGCTCATCATAAGCAGTAGTCGTTTTTTTATCAGTAGCTGTGCAAAGTTCAGCATTTCGCTCAGTGTCGGCTTTTTTGTTATGAGTATCATCTGAGCTTTGCTCTTCTTCATTAGCGCTTGGCCCTTGATGGTTTTGCTCTTTTTGTCGCTGTTCATTCTCTGCTTCAGCTCGCGCTTTTTCTTTTGTCGCTTGCTTCTCAGCCTGCGCTTTGACTTGAGCTAAACGCTCTGTTTCCAAACGTTCTGCTTCAAGGCGCTCTGCTTCTAAACGTTGCTGTTCAGCCTCAGCTTGCAATGCCGCTTGTTCGTCGGCAAGTGCTTTTGCCGCGGCTTGCTGCTTCTCGTGGGCACCGTACAAATCATCAAGATGAGCATCGAGATCATGATTACTAAAGACGAACTGCTCGAACGAGGTATCTGACTGCAATAACGCAGTGATGTCTTTTAATTCTTGCACGATAGCGGCGCGTACTGACTGAGGAGCTCCTGTCCAATGCTGATAGAACTCATGAGAAAAAGAATAGCTCGACATAATGGCTTCCATAAACTGCTAAAAATTACCCCTTATCATACGCAAGTACGATAAGGGGTCGCAAGAGGACAAACGTAGCAAAACGATTATAAATCTTACGCTAACAAAATGAGCTTATCAAAATGGAGCGTTTAGGCTAAGACCAACGGGCAAAAATAAGCGAACCATTAGTACCACCAAAGCCGAAGCTATTGGACACCGCGTAGTTAAGGTCAGTCGCTGCACGCGATTGATTAGCCACATAGTCTAGATTACAGTTGTCTTCGACATTATCTAGATTAATCGTTGGCGGAACTGCTTGATGTTGCAAGGCAAGTACCGTAAATATCGCTTCAATACCGCCTGCCGCGCCTAGTAGATGCCCGGTCATAGATTTAGTCGAGCTGACAAGGATGCTGTCTTTTACCACTGAAAATACGGACTCAATCGCTAAAGATTCAGCGACATCACCTGCTGGGGTACTAGTGCCATGCGCGTTGACATAGCCGACTTTTGAGGGCTCAATACCCGCGTCATTGAGCGCGTTTTGCATCGCGCGCGCCGCGCCGCTACCGTCTTCTGGTGGCGCGGTAATATGACTGGCGTCGTCGCTCATCCCAAAGCCGACTAGCTCTGCAAGGATAGTTGCGCCGCGCGCCTTAGCATGAGCTAGACTCTCTAATACTATGACACCTGAGCCATCGCCTAGTACAAAACCATCGCGATCTTTATCGAAAGGACGTGAGGCACGGGTCGGCTCCTCATTACGCGTAGAGAGCGCATGCATAGCACCAAATCCTGAGATGCCTAGTGGGCTTGAGCCTTTTTCACTACCACCTGCGAGCATGATATCGGCATCACCATGAGCGATCAGACGAGCCGCTAAGCCGATAGCGTGCGTCGCGGTAGTACAAGCGGTGGAAGTTGCTAGATTGGGGCCTTGTAATTTATGCTTAATAGCGACTAAGCCTGCCGCCATATTGACGATAGAACCTGGAATAATAAAAGGCGAGACTTTTTTAGCGCCTTTATCGCGCAGGGTGTCACGGCTATTTTCAATGGTTTGAATACCGCCAATCCCTGAGCCTAGAATAATCCCAAAACGCTCTGGATCGACATGCGCTACAGGGCTGTCATCAGCATTGACCTCATCTATAAACCCTGCGTCTTTTAGCGCCATACTCGAGGCCGCTATACCGTAATGAATAAACTCATCGTAACGCCGCGCGTCTTTGGCATTCATGAATTGCTTGGCATCGAAGTCTTTGACTGTACCTGCGATTTGGGTACGATAGTCGCTAGCATCGAAGTGCTCAATAGGAGTGATACCGCTTTCGCCGGCCAGCAGGCGCGTCCATGTACTCTCAACGTCCAAGCCTAGCGGGGTAATAGCGCCCAGGCCAGTGACTACCACACGCATCTCATCGGAACGCTCATAGTGCGGCTGCTTTTGACGCGACTTTTGCTGCTGCTTGCTCATAACTATATCCTATCCTGACTATACAAAAATGATATTATTTTAGCAGTCATTATAATATACATTAGTGTACGTTTGTAAACTTAGAATGACTGCTAATGACAGTTTAAGCAAAACAAACTTGACCGAGTACCACGCCTTTACGCGCGCCTGTGACCGCCGGTAAGTTGCCGGTCTCGCCCATCAAGGTCTGCCGCGCCAGCCAAGCAAAAGCGACTGATTCTACCCAAGTCGGCTGCAGTCCCAAATCAGCGGTAGTAGTCACCGCCCAGTGCGGAAGATGCGCTTGCAGACGCGTCATCAAATAGCGGTTGAGCGCGCCGCCACCACAAACATAAACGCAGCTCTGTTCTTGATTATTAATAAACTGATTGATCTGATCGCACACACTGATAGCGGTCAGCTCGGTCAGTGTCGCCTGTACGTCAGCGGCTGAATAGCGTTTATCGGTTGCCGTCTTATCAAAGGCCTGTAGTTCAGCTTGTAACCAAGATAAATTAAAGTCCTCGCGCCCGGTACTTTTAGGGTGAGGCTGGACAAAGAATGGATGCTCTAAGAGTTGATTAAGCAGTGGCTCGATCACTTGTCCTGACTGCGCCCATGCACCATCTTGATCATAGTCTTTATCGATATGCTGTTTGGCCCAAGCATCTAACAACAGATTAGCAGGGCCAGTGTCATAGCCTATGACCGGATCATCATTAGCTGGCAGCACAGTGATATTCGCAATGCCGCCTAAGTTCAGTAAGATACGAGTGCTAGCGGATTCAGAAAATAAAGCTTTATGAAAAGCAGGCACCAAAGGCGCGCCTTGACCGCCAACTGCCATATCACGGCGCCGAAAATCACTGACTACACTGATAGCAGTGCGCTCAGCGATGATATTGGCATCAACTAGTTGTAGAGTAAAGCCTGATTTCGGACGGTGACGCACGGTTTGCCCATGACAGCCAATGGCTAGAATGGATTCGGCATCGGTATTGGCTTGCTGTAATAAGGTATTGACTACTTCGCTGGTAAACTCAGAATATTTTTTGCTAGCCCAACCAAACCAATCCAGCTCGCTCGTCAAATCATTGGGCTCATCGAAGTTAGGAGTCAGAGCAGCAGTCCCGTTTGGCTGGCACAAAGCCAGTAACACCTCACGCAGACGCTCTGGGAAGTCTTGACTATAGCTTGCGATTATCTGCAAAGGTTGTTGGGTATTTTCGCTATCGTTATCGCTCAAGAATTGGCACAGCACTGCATCCATGCCATCTAAGCTCGTCCCTGACATCATACCGATATATAGACCGTCGTCGAAGTTCTCGAACACCGTCTGTTCAAGGACATCAGTGAGAGCGGTGTAGTCGAGGTCGTCATAATCGTTAGTAGTAAGCTCAGAGTCATTATTATTTGTATTTATAGTAGGTGCGGTGTTACTCATGGCAATTTTCCTTAAAAAAAGCTAATATATCTCTCAAATTCTAACACTTTTTATAGCCCTTCAAGATTCTAAAAGCCTGCAAGGCATCCACCATTAATAAAGATAAACAAGAGAGCAACATGACAGAGCAGTCCTACAGCCTAGAAGAACAACTTGCCCTGATTCAGCGCGGTACCCAAGAGATTTTATCCGAAGAGGATTTGGTTAAGAAGTTGAAGCTGAATCGTCCGTTACGTATCAAAGCAGGTTTTGATCCTACTGCGCCTGATCTGCATTTAGGTCATACGGTGCTGATTAATAAACTCAAGCATTTTCAAGATTTGGGTCATGAGATTTACTTTTTAATCGGTGACTATACTGCCAAGATTGGCGACCCTTCTGGCAAAAACAGCACGCGTCCGCCCTTGACCGATGAGCAAATCAAAGTCAATGCGCAGACTTATGCTGAACAAGTTTTCAAAATTTTGGATAAAGAAAAAACCAAGATTGTCTTTAACTCCGAATGGTTCAAGGATATGTCAGCGGGCGATATGATTCAGCTTTCTAGTCAGTTGACTGTCTCGCGGATGCTTGAGCGCGATGATTTCTCCAAGCGCTACGCGGCACAAACGCCCATTGCGATTCATGAGTTTTTATATCCGTTGGTGCAAGGTTATGATTCTATCGCGCTTGAAGCCGATGTCGAGCTTGGCGGTACCGATCAGACCTTTAATATTTTGATGGGTCGCACCTTGCAAGGTCGTTACGGGCAAGAGCCACAAGTCTGCATCACCGTACCAATCTTAGAAGGCTTAGACGGCGTTAATAAAATGTCGAAGTCACTCGGCAACTATGTTGGTATTTATGATGCGCCGGGTACTATGTACCAAAAGCTACTATCGATGCCGGATACCTTAATTCGCCGTTATTTTGAGTTTTTAAGCTTTAAGCCGATGGATGAAGTCGAAGGCTTAATGAACGAGATGGAAAACGGCCGCAATCCACAAGAGATCAAACGCATTCTAGCCGAAGAGTTAATCGAGCGTTTCCATGACGCTGATGCGGCGGCTAATGCGCATAAGTCAGCCGGTAACGTCTTAGCGGATGGCGAGCTGCCAGTCGATTTGCCGGAGGTGATGTTGGATTTAGAAGGTGCAGACGCGCTATTTATCACCCAGATACTCAACCAAGCGGAGCTTGCTAAGAATAACTCTGCGGCAAAAGATATGGTCAAACGCGGCGCGGTAAAAGTCGATGGCGAAGTGGTTGATGCTGGGTTTAGCTTAACCTCAGGGCAGAGCATCGTTATTCAGGCAGGTAAAAAGGCGTATGCTAGAGTAACGGTGGCATAAAGCGCATAAGATTAATAAGGTAAATAAAAACAAGGTTGACGGTCGTTAGCCTTGTTTTTTTAATATAAAAAAAGGCGAAAGTCATGACGCAAAAACTTCAACCCATCCCCCAAGGCATCTACCGCCACTATAAAGGCAATCTTTACCAGGTTTTGCACACCGCACAGCATTCAGAAACCGAAGAGACGTTAGTGGTTTATCGTTGTCTTTATGGTGAGTATGGTGTTTGGGTTAGGCCTTTGACGATGTTTGCTGAGACCGTAACGCGTGATGGTAAAGAAATACCAAGGTTTGAGCTGGTCAAAGAATTAGTAGATTAAAATTAAAAGGAGTTAATTCTATCTAAAAAAGCGACCCTATAAAGGTCGCTTTTCTTATTTGACTGAAAGTATAAAGCCAATTAGCTATCTAAAAACTTAATAAGTGTTTCGTTAAACTCTTTAGCATGAGTGACATTAATGCCATGTGGGCCGCCTTTGACCACATGCAATTGACTATCGGCAATCATTTCGTGTGAGCGTTGACCACTGACTTCGAGCGGAACGATTTGATCGGCATCGCCATGAATCACCAGAGTAGGCACATCAAATGCTTTTAAGTCGTCACGAAAATCGGTGTAAGCAAAAGCCTTCACACAATCATAAGTGGCTTTAGCAGAAGCGTATGACGCGATATCACGGTTATATAAGCGCATAGGCTTACTGACCAACAGCTTGCCGTCTTTTGGCGTAAAGAAGTTTTTGGTAAAGTCGTTTAAAAAGGCAATACGGTCGCCCCTGACCCCGTCCAAAAACTCTTGCACATCAGCCTCTTCTAAGCCGCCATCAGGATTGTCATCTGCCTTATACAGATAAGGGGGCACAGCAGAAGCGAGCACCGTTTTACTGACCCGCTCTGAGCCAAACTGACCCAGATAACGAGCGACTTCTCCACCGCCCATAGAGAAGCCCACAATGGTAGCATCCTGCAGATCAAGCTCATCCATAAGCGCTTTTAGATCTTGCGCTAAGGTATCGTAATCGTAGCCTTCCCAAGGTTTCGATGATTGACCAAAACCGCGTCTATCATAAGTAATAACTTGATAACCTGCTTCAACGAGCGCAAACAGCTGCGACTCCCAAGCCCGACCACTCAGCGGCCAACCATGAATGAGTACGACAGGTTTGCCGTTGCCTTGTACTTCGTAATACAGATTAACGGGCTGATCATTTTGCGTTGCAACTTTTACATATGGCATAGTCCTATCCTTTTTTGGGCTTATCATTGGCATTATTGTATTTTTATGAATAAACGAACGAGTTATAAAATGACGTTTCAAAGACTGCATCTTTTATTGTACAAATTAGCAGTTTTTTGAAGTTGAACCTTATAACTGTTAGCGTCATTTTTTAGTATACAGAGCAAAATAAGCGGAATACTACTAAATGTTGTAAAGGTATTGTGCCAATAAGGTATCTTATGCATAAGAGGTTAAGCCATTGACGACTATATGGCGCAAGGAGAGCTAAATAGAGGAATGATACTGATCTTTACTCCTCAAAAAATCGCTTCAGTACCTTGTAAAAACCGATAGGCTCATCTAACGGTATCGCATGACCGGCTTTGGGCAACACAATTTCGGTCGCATTAGGTAGCATCTGCGTCACCTTTTGCTGCCATTTTGGAGCATAGAGCTTGGAGCGCCCGCCAATCAGATTGACTACCGGAATAGTCACTTTATCTATCGCACCGCGAAAGTCATAAGGTAAGGTTAGATAGGCTTGTAAGCATTGCCTTTTATGATTCCAAATACTATGGTCATATAGCGCAAGCTTAGGATCGTTCTTATAAGTCATCGCTTGTATAAACGCTTTGGAGCGTGTGCGATTGACGGATAATAGTGAGAATAAACGCTCGACATCAGTAGCATGACGTTTCAGTGCAAAAGGCAGATGAGTAAAGCTTTCGGCATCCGCATAAGGCAGACTCCTATCGATGACACCGCGAAAGATGTCGAATACTTCTTGTTGCCGCGAACCGAATAGCCCTCCTTGCCAGTCGTGTTGATTATGAATAGCAGGATTTTGATCGATATTGAGATAGCGGCTGACTCTTGCTATGCCAAATTTTTCAAAATAAGACCACATCACTTGCGCGCCCATCGAAATAGCAGCGACCGGTAAGGCTTGTATTTTGTGCCACTGACAAATCTGCTCGATTATCGAATGGGCATCTTCTGCATATTGCCGTACAAAATCAAACTGCGTAAGACCGATAGGCTGTGCCAGCCCAAAGCCACGCAAATGTGGCAAATAAAAAGTATGTTTGTTGGCAAGCGGTATAATAAAGGGCAAAAATTCACGCGCATCCATCCCATAAGCATGCAGCATTAGCACAGGCGGACCTTGTCCAATGGTAGAAACAGGGAGTAGCGTGCCATCAGTAGTCGTAATATGAGCAGTCTGCACTTGATACTGGCCGGGTATCGGCAGTGTGAGTAATTTTTTTATCATGATTTCTACTTTTTGCGCTCGCATAATAGCCATAATTGAGGTTGCTGACTTCAACAGACCCTATATACTTGCAGTAAGACTGCTATAGTAAAATCAGCTCACTGACCATAGCATAAAAACGAGCTTGCAATAACTAATAATCATCAGCGCTAATTCATCAATGCTACTATTAAAAATAATAATAAATAAAAATAGCAACTTGACCCTGAACAAGGAAGCTTAAGTATGAGTAGAGCGACTTTGGCTTCGTTAGACATGAGCCTCTATCCGCTAGTTTGGCAGCAGCAGACTTTTATAGATTCGCATCAGCTATTGCTGGCAATATTGACAGCTAGTATCGATTTGACTGCCGAAGCCTTCGCCAAGCAGCTACTAAAAAATCATACCTATCAAGAGTGGATCAATGCGACTGTTTTTGGGCGCTATATTCAGCGTAGTTTTGCCGCCTTCTACCAGCAGACGGAGGACAGCTTCAATATGGATATGCCCGCGCTATTTCGCACTGAGCTGACACGCCATGCTCAATATCTACCCCTTAACCAGACTTTGTTTTTTGCAGGTGAAATGCCCAAAAGCGTAAGACAAGAAAAGCTATTTACCACCACAGTTAACCCTGCTACTGCAGTAGTCGCCGCGCAAAAGCTCCATCAACACTCGCTACAATCAGGGCGAGCAAGCCATCCGCCCCTTATTATCAATCAGCTAACCATAGCAGGCAAGCAAGTCATGGGCTTTCCGATACGCCATAATAAGCGTACCAGCGAGCGCACACGCAACGAAGTGCTAATACTAGACTTTCATGATTTGCGTTTGGTGAATGAAGAGCTAATTGAGACGAGCGAAATTAAAAAAAGCAATATAGCTGAGACTATATTGCTTCGTTATTATGAATTACGTTGATAATAGCTACTTAGACATAGCTTGAGTTTGCTAGCTTACTTTTTCTAGTCAGTCTTTAGCAATCGTCAAACCATTATAAGTCTGTGCCACTGGCATGACTTCTAAGCGATTGACGTTAATGTGCGCTGGCGACTCAATAAGCCATAATAATATATCGCCAATATCTTCACCCGTCATGGTTTTGAAGCCGTCATAGACCTGCGCCGCTTTTTCATCGTCACCGTGATAGCGTACGTTTGAAAACTCAGTGCCCGCGACGTTACCTGGCTCAAGATTAGTCACGCGTACTTGTGTACCAAGCAGATCCGCGCGCAAATTGAGGCTAAACTGTTTCACAAAAGCTTTGGTCGCGCCGTATACGTTGCCACCATAATAAGGCCAAGTGCCGGCAATAGAGCCGACATTAATGATATATCCGCTGTCACGCGCAACCATAGCAGGTAAGACCGCGTGAGTCAGCGCCATTAAACCTTTGACATTGGTGTCGACCATTTGCATCCAATCATCGAGTTTGGCACTCTGCGCAGGCTCAGTGCCCAATGCCAACCCTGCATTATTGACTAAGACATCAATTTGGCTAAAGTCAGACGGCAAGTTAGCAATGATGTCAGGAATAGAATCAGTATCGCTAACATCCATTGCTACAGGTAAGAACCGCTCACCTAACTTGTCAGCCATAGCTTCAAGTTTTTCTACCCTTCTAGCACAGCCAATAACGCGGTGACCTTTTGCCACTAGCTTTTCAGCCAATGCCTTACCAAATCCAGCACTAGCGCCCGTGATTAATACATTCATTTTTATGTTCCTTGGTTTTTTGTGCTAGGCTCTAAACTTATTGACCCAATTGCTTCCCAAATATCTTGTCACCAGCATCCCCAAGACCTGGAATAATATAGCCATGCTCATCCAAATGACTATCTAGCGCTGCCGTATAGATAGTGACATCGGGATGTGCCTCATTGACTAAGCGCACGCCTTCAGGCGCGGCCACTAATACCAAAGCTTTGATATTCTTACAACCATGGCGCTTGAGCATATCGATCGTCGCGACCATCGACCCGCCGGTAGCGAGCATCGGATCGACGATCAAGGCCGGGCGTTTATCCATGTGGCTGACGAACTTCTCAAAGAAAGGTACAGGTTGTAAGGTCTCTTCGTCACGTTGCAGACCGACTACCGAGATTTTCGCTGTTGGGATCAAATCGAGCACGCCATCGAGCATTCCTAGACCAGCACGTAAAATAGGCACAACTGTGGCTGTCTTACCAACAATTTGCTCGCCTTCTATCTCACCACACCATCCTGCCATCGGAAAAGTCTCGATCTCAAAATCATGGCTCGCCTCATAGGCCATAAGACGCGACAGCTCTTTAGTCAAAGTACGAAACTTATAGGTACTACAGTCTTTTTCACGCATCAAGCTTAGCTTATGACGTATTAATGGATGATCGATGACGGTAATGCTTAAGTCGTTATTTAGCTCGCTCATAAGTGCTCTCTTATCTATCAGGTTTGGCTATTAGCCTTCATATCTATTTTTTAGGTTTCGATTTCGAATTTTAATCGTATGCTATGATAACAAAAAAACCGCTTTTCTAATGAAGAATGTTATGACTAATAAAACTTATACGACTGCAAGTGATGATGCTAAAAGCAATAATTCTCTAAATAATGCAAAACAGTCAACTACAGAAATAGAAACTCACCCTTTCGCGCCAGTATTGCCACCGAATGCGACTGTCATTATGATGGGCACGTTTCCGCCCACTTCTGATAAATGGGCAATGCGCTTTCATTATCCTAACTTTTATAATGACATGTGGCGCATCTATGGCGGCGCCTTCTTTGATGATGTGAATTACTTCAGAGTAGGGGACGAAAAGCGTTTTGATCCCAAGCGTATCCGCGACTTTTTGTTTGAGCGTGGCATTGCCCTATGTCCCACGGTCAGGCAGGCCATTCGTGAGACGGGCAACGCCTCAGACAAAAACCTAACCGTCGTGACACCAGTTGATCTAGATAACATCTTGCCGCAAGTTCCTCAGTTAGAAGCACTATTTACCACAGGAGGCAAAGCCACAGAGGTGCTCCTTAACTTATTGGAGGAGCCTCCTATCAAGTCAAAGTATCCTAAGACCAATCAAAGTATCGACTATCCGTACCAGTGGCAAAGTGATAAGGTAGAGTTAACAGATGAACCAGTAAATGAGTTGAGTCTATATAGACTGCCTTCTACCTCACGTGCTTATCCTTTAGCGCTAGATAAAAAGATCGCCGCTTATAAGGACTTTTTTCAAAAGATGGGCAAACTATAAGTAAGATAGTGGCATAGGATGCGGTTAGTGCAGCGTAACCCACCAATCCAAACCCTTGATAAATAGGCACAATTAGATGACCAGCGAATTAAATAAAAATAAACCCAAATAAGCCCTTGACGCAAACTTAGAACTGCGTATAATGCCACCCAGTCGAGAGGGAAGGCGGATGAAACAAGTAGCTTACTACTTTGATCCAAACCATCCCACTAAATTATTTTTAAAATAAACTAATTTAGTTCTTGACAAGTTATTTAAAGCTTCTATAATACGCACCTCATTAAGGGACAGAACGAGACAAACTACCAAATAAGGTAGATAAATCAGGTTCTTAGCTTAAGATACAAATTATAAAGATTTAAAATAAAAGCTTGACAAACATCATTAACATGATATGATAGTCAGCTCGCTAGATAGAACGACCTATAAGGGTTTAGCGCTATTTTAGCAAATCAAATATTGCATTACTTACTTACTGGACGACAGAAGTAAGCCACTATTTAAAATCAAAACTAAAGAACAACTTGTGTGGATTTTTGCTGAGACAGAATGCTAAAAATAAAGTTGGTTTGAACTTCTTTTCGGAGTTTATCCTAACTATAAAAATTATCATTTAATCAGCAGAAAAACTCAAAGTTAATTCATTACGAACATAATTTTTAGCGATTTGCCAGATTAGATGAGCCAAGATTAGAAGTCGTCTTACTATTTATAGTGAAGACTTCAAGCAAGATTAAACTG